>NZ_MLAO01000001.1 GCF_002272835.1 Helicobacter sp. 11S03491-1 | reverse complement strand
ATTTTCGAGTTTAGCACCCTTATCCAGAGAAATATTGCCTTTCCCGCCAACCCCACCGGTATTGTGGAGATTGATAGAGTGATCTTTCATGGCATAGCCATTTGTGCCATTGCCTGAGAAGGTGACGTCGGTATTTACTGAATTTACTTTGCCATAACCGAAAAATAGTGGAACAGATTGAGTAATATTCCCATCAAGTTCGCTATTTTTAAAAGTTAGTTTCGTTTCAATAGGTTGTCGGTTGACGGTTGCTGCTTGCTCAGATGCGCTATCACTGGTTGAATTTGTAGTTATATTCCCTTTCATTTTGGTATTATTGAAGGTTACATCCATTAAGCCTAACTCATTGGTGATATTCCCTTTCATAGCATAATCAGTACCGTCCTTGTTGCCGTCAAAAGTTACTTTAGTTTCATTTCTAGATCTTAATACTGTTTGGAATCTATAAGGAGTGTTAGAAATATTGCCATCTAGAGTAGAGTTTTTAAAATCAAGCGTTGTGTCCAAAGCAAGTATCCATACGTCGGCATTATTGGCTGTAGTAATATTCCCTACCATCTTAGAATTTTTAAAACTTGCCTTAAGTTTATTGCCATTGTTGGTCATACTGCCTGTTAGATTAGAATTATTATAATTGAGACTCAAAAAATGGGCATCAGTATTAGGGTTTGCCGGACTAATATTAACATTCCCTTTCATGTTGGCTTGATTGTTGAAGTTAAAGGTGGTTTGCCCTACAGTTTCAGAAATATTCCCTACATAGGCATAACCCTTCACGCTAGCATCAGAGTTACCCTGATAGTTCCCATTGAAACTGAATGAAGATGGATTGGAAAACCCACCCCCGGTATTGGTAAAATTCCCTTTCCATGCAGAATCTTTGAAATCAGCATTTATGGTAGATCCATTGCCAATGGTAATGCCGGAATTCATTTGAGCGATGGACTTATTGGCGTTAAACATGATGATTTTGTAAGCAGGATTGTAAAACCCTGTAGCCGTGATAGACTTTTCATCAGAAGTGGTATCCAGAGTATCGCTATAGGTCATTTTAACAGAAGCTACACCATTATTATCATAATTGATGCCAATACAAGCAGAACTTGATGAAGTGGAACAACCTGATTGTCCTAAGTTTGTCGGCGCTGCTAATACTTGGTTTGAAAAAGGCAAACTCAGAGCGCATAGGGCTACAGAGACTAAAGAAGAGAATCTTTTGATTCTGGGAGAAAGGGATTGGGTTGAGGAGTTATCGGATGTTAGAAGAGGATGGATAATGGGATTTTGAACCTGCGGGGTTGAAGATGAATCCGGATTTGCCCCCCCCCCCATAGGCGATAATATTAAATGCTTATTGTTGAAAGTACTTTTCATAACTATGGCTCCTTATGTGTTATTGATTTTAAAATTTCTGTAAAGCCTAAACGAAGCTTTTATTATTTTTTGGATGAAAAGCAATTAAAACAACTTTTAAATAAAAAATAGCTTAATTAATAATAAAATCAATTTTATTTTAGTGTCTATTAGAGAAATATTCTTGACAAATTATAGTTATTTTGATGATATTTTGGACAATTATAGTTATTTTAGAAAATAAATAATTTATATTTTAAATAAAATATTATTAAATAACATTGATTTTAAAATCTCAATAAATTTTATACCCTTAAACATTTATTTTGATATATTCTGACATTGGATTAGCATATTTTTAAAATATTGTATAAAAGATATTTTAGTCTTTATAAAGATAGATTTAGATTGGAGAAAAGAAAACAAAAAATAGATTATTTTTCAAACAAAATAGAACCGATGCGCACCATATTGGCTCCATAGGAAATAGCAATCTCAAAATCATTGCTCATCCCCATGGATAGGGTTTTTGCTCCATACGGAGAGAGTTTGTCAAAAATATCTTTTGTGAGGGCAAAGGAATCTTGTATTTTTGATATTTCTCGGGTGTGTGCCCCGATACTCATGAGTCCATCTAGCTCGATATTAGGGCAAGATTTGAGGATATCAAGATAAGTTTGTATAGCTTCTTGAGGTTTGAGACCACTTTTGGTGGGCTCATTTGAGGAGTTGATTTGTAAGAGTGCTTTGAGGGTGATATTCTCTCTGGCACATCGATTTTGGATAGCCAGGGCAAGTTTGAAAGAATCAAGAGAGTGCAATAAGGCGGGTCTGAGGGCAAGCAAGGCATTGATTTTGTTCTCTTGGAGAGTCCCTATCATATGCCATTGCAAGGGTAAATCATGGAGCGCTTGTGATTTTGTTTTGAGATCTTGGACTTTGTTTTCTCCAAAGCTACGTTGACCGCATTCATAAAGGGTTTGGATATCTTGGATACCGGAATATTTGGATACGCCTACAAGCCGGATAATTTGGTGTCTGCTATAAGCTATCCTTGCTTTTTCTATTCTGGAGATAACCTTATCGAGATTGTTTCTCAAAATATTCATTGGGCATCCTTATATGATTGTTTGGTTTTTCATCATTTTTTAGGTTTGGGGAGATTCGCAGATATGAAATCGTTTCATAAATCCTTCGGTAATATCTTGCAATAATCCCTTTTCTCTCAAAGACTCAATAACTTCCAAAGAGCAATCTGTTTCAAGAGGCCATTGTCTTTTGTAATGATCATATTCATTTTTGTCAGTAGCATCTACAAAAATCATATCTTTGTAAATAGCGATATCTCGTTTGGCATCGATATTGTTGGCAATTCTCCATACAAGCATATAGAGATTTGCTAAGTCATTTTTATTGGCATCTACAAAAATAACAATCCGCAAAGAGTTTTGTAATTTTTGCAAGCTATCACAGGCTTGTAAAATGCTGCGTTTAGATTTTTGGACACCAAGGATACAAATAGGGTTTTTGGTTTGAGTAAAATATTGCCTTAAAATAAGCGCTTCTTCCATGAGAGACTTGATGAGATGGAGTAACTCACAATCTGAATAAAGCTCAAAGTCTCTTTGGGCGCATTCATCACCATCACTGACATCAATGCCAAGCTTACCCCCCAGAGCGTATTGGGGAGAAGAATGATCGAGGGCATCACAAATACCCTCGCTAATAAGAATATTTTGCGTTGAGAAATGATTGAGGATATATTCGGTGATATTTTTATAATCTTGGAGTGGGGGGGCTTTTTCATCTACAAAAATAGCATGTTTGAGGAAACTCATTTGCCCCACTCCCCAAAAATTATGCATGATCTGCCTGGCATGGCCGGGGTATTGAGGGGCGATTTTTGCCAAAAGGAGATTATGAAAAACTCCATTTTCAGGCATATGATAATCAAGCAATCCATGGGCAGTGGTTTGAGATAAAGGCAAAAAAACTCTCTCAGTAAGATAGCCCATATATTTGTCTTCTAAGGGAGGTTTGCCCACCACGGTCGCAAGATAAATGGGGGATTTTTTGTGTGTGATCGCACTGACTTCCAGCACAGGATAGGGCTCAATAGGTGTATAAAATCCTGTATGATCTCCAAAAGGTCCCTCAAGCCTAATTTCATTGGGATCCACCCAACCTTCAATGACAATATCTGCATCATGAGGGACACAAAGAGGGTTGGTAATACATTTGGCGACTTTTGGACTTGCTGATTTGATAAAGCCATAAAGCATTAACTCATAGATGCCATAAGGGAGGGGCGCTTGCCCGCACCATGTATAGAGGGGATCTCCGCCAATCCCGATACTTACGGGCATTTTGATATTGTTTTTTTTGTATTCATGAAAAAAGTGATTGGAGTCTTTGTGGATTTGCCAATGGAGTCCCAGGTGATTTTTGTCATAAACTTGCAAGCGATACATGCCCAGATTTCTTTTTTTACCATCAAGACTTTGGGTATATACTTGTCCCATAGTGATAAAAGCTCCTCCATCTTTTTCCCATGTTGTAAGGATAGGCAAGTCAAAGAGATTGATAGATTCTTTGATGTGGATGATTTCTTGAGAGGGAGGAGTCTTTTTGATTTGTTTGGGTAGGGTGTGCCTTAGGGCAAAAAAATCCCTGAGTTGGGTAAAAATTCCTCTCCAGTTTTTGGGTGGGCTAAAGTGGATAAGTTTTTCTAGATGATCGGGGATATTTTGTATGGGTTGGTCAATGATAAGTTCCAGACGCGAATAAGAACCAAAAATATTCATCAAAACAGGGATATTAAAAGTTCTGTTATTTTTTTTGTCTATAGGGTGGGTGAATAATAAGGCTTTGCCCCCATTGGGTTTCTTGACTTCTAAATAGGCCAGATGAGGGATCTCTAAATAAATATCTAAAGGGGTCTGTATGATTTTTAATTCATCATGCTTTTGGAGTAATTCAACAAAATCTTCCATCACTCATCAATCCTCTTTGGTTTTTAATGAAAAGCTCAAAGGGATTGTAGCAAAATTAACAAAAATATTTCTTTAGAAAGACACACCGATAGTAACACCAAATCGATTCATATTGATTCGTCCAAGAGCGGTTGTTTTGGGTTTTTGATAAGAACCATCTAAGCCAACAGTTAGAGGGATAAGAGGTATTTTTACTTTGATACCATAGTTGAAAGAAACTGTATCTTTAAGCCCCACACCCCAAAAAGTAGAATAACTTGCTCCTATATAGGGAGTTAGAGGTAATATAGGCACTTCAAATCCAACAAGAGCACCAATTTGCATATTTTTATAAGCTGTACTCATGTGATTTGATTTTGTAATCACGTCGTATTTGAATTGGGGTGCCAATACGATACGTGAGACACCCAACCATACTCTAGCATAGCCGCCATAGGTGAAATCATTCTTGTCGCTTTTTTGATAACTTAGATTCGCGCCTATTTCAGGGCTGATTTGATAATTACCAATCCCAATTCCAAATAGACTTGTAGCAGTAATTAGCAACGCTAAAGTTACTTTTTTCATTTTTTATCCTTTTATTTTTGGGTATTTAATCTTGAAAGTATATCGGATTTTTTTGCAATCCTAAAAATTTTAAATAATGTTATTTTTGATTTTTGCAATATTTTGCAATCGATTCTCAGTTTTTAGATAGAATGCCGGAAGTTGCATAAAAATTTATTTTAAGGAGAAGATATGGAACTTTCTGATCCAAAAATGTTTTTTAATCGAGAGCTTTCATGGCTTAAGTTTAATACAAGAGTGTTGAATGAAGCCCACAATGAATCTTTGCCTTTATTGGAGAGATTGAAATTCTTAGCTATTTATGGCACAAATTTAGATGAATTTTATATGATTCGGGTAGCGGGATTGAAGCGGTTGTATGCAAGCGGTATTGCAGAAACCGGTGCAGATAAATTGACACCTTCCGAACAACTCAAGCATATTCGGGATTATTTGCACCAAGAACAAAGCTTTTTAAAATCTCTCTTTGATACAATTAAATCTCAATTGGCAAAATCAGGTCTCATCATCAAGAATTTTTCTGAATTAAGCAAAACTCAAAAATCAGGCATTAAAGATTATTTTCAAAGCTATCTTTATCCTATTATTGTCCCTATTGTTGTGGATTCTACTCATCCTTTCCCACACCTCAACAGCCTTAGTTTTGGTATCGCCCTCAAGCTTAAGGGTGAGGAAGATGATGAAATCAAATACGGGATGATACGAATCCCTAGAGTTTTGACAAGGTTTATAGAAATTGAAAAGGGCTTGTTTGTCCCTGTTGAAACAATCGTAGGGGAGTTTGCAGGGGATTTATTTGAAGGGTATGAGTTGATAAGTTATATTCCTTTTAGAGTTACGCGTAATGCTGATATTGAAATAGAAGAAGATGAAGCAGATGATTTTATTGAACTCATGAGTGAAGGGCTAAAAGCAAGAAAAAAAGGTGAAATAGTCAGGCTTGAAGTGGGATCAGGGGATGAAAATTTGCTTGAATTTGTTAAAAAACAAATTGTGGTTACAAAAGAAGATATTTATGAAAGCAAGATCCCCTTAAATCTAAGCACATTTTGGGAACTTGTTGCATGCAAAGATTTTGCTTATTTAACAAGTACTCCTTTTAATCCCAAAATACTTCCTCCTCTGGATTGTCCAAGCTCAATTTTTGATATTATTGATAAACAAGATGTGATGGTGTTTCACCCTTATGAAAGCTTTGATTCTGTTGTGAAATTTATCCAAAGCGCAGCAAAAGATCCTGATGTACTCTCTATACGAATGACTTTGTATCGAGTGGGCAAAAATTCTCCGATTGTCAAAGCTCTTACAGAAGCAGCAGAAAACAAACAAGTAACTGTTCTTGTGGAATTAAAAGCCAGATTTGATGAAGAAAATAATTTGCATTGGGCTAAGGCACTTGAATCTGCAGGAGCTCATGTTATTTATGGTGTGCCTAAATTAAAAGTGCATGCAAAGGTGGCTTTAGTCATTAAAAAAATAGGGGACAAACTCCATGAATATGTCCATCTTAGCACGGGGAATTATAATAGTATTTCTGCAAAAATTTATACAGATGTGAGTTTATTTACTTCAAACAAAGAAATTGCAAATGATGTTATCAAACTTTTTCATTCTTTATCAACAGGGACTTCTCATAAAACCGAGTTGAATGTTTTATGCTTAGCACCTTTGCAAATAAAATCCAAAATTCTTTCTTTGATAGAAAATGAAATTGCCCAGGCCACAGAGGGCAGGATTATTCTTAAGGCTAACTCTCTTGTAGATGCAGATATTATTAAAAGTCTTTATAAAGCTTCAAGGGCAGGAGTCAAGATTGATTTGATTATTAGAGGAATTTGTTGTTTGAGACCGGGCGTAAAAGGATTTAGCGAAAATATCCGTGTATTTTCTATCATAGGAAAATACCTTGAACATGCCAGGATTTATTATTTTAAACATGCCTTGCCTCAAATATATTTTTCAAGCGCAGATTTAATGCCCAGAAATCTTGAACGCAGGGTTGAACTCCTAACCCCCTCTACTTCGCCATTTATGACACAAAGATTATTGGAAATTTTAAATATTCAACTCCAAGATAATATTCAAAATCATGAGCTTGGAGAAGATGGGGAATATTATAAAATCTATTCAAAAGAGGAATCTTTTAGCTCTCAAGTTATTTATGAGGAATATACTAATGAGCTTTATAATGCTGATAAAAATGAACAAGAACATTTTAAAGCCAGAAAAATTTTAGAAAAAATAAAAGGAGATTTGTAAAATGAAAGGCAATATAATTGGTTTCAATCAAAACACCCCGCAGATCCATGCTTCTGCAATTGTTTTTGAGGGAGTCCAAATTATTGGGAATGTATCTGTTGAGCAAGAATGCAGTTTATGGTTTGGTTGTGTGCTAAGAGGAGATGTCAATTCTATCAAAATTGGAGCCGGAAGCAATATTCAAGATCTCAGCATCATTCATGTTGCTTATGAAAATGAACATGGCGGGGGCGTAGAGATTGGAGAGGATGTTACCATTGGGCATAATTGCGTTATCCATGCTTGCACAATTAAAAATCTTTGTTTGATAGGCATGGGAAGCATCATTATGGATGATGCTTGCATTGGAGAGATGAGTATTGTTGGGGCAGGGAGTTTGGTTACCAAAGGCAAGGTATTTCCTCCAAAAAGTTTGATATTAGGCAATCCGGCAAAATTAATACGTGTTTTGAATGAAAATGAGATTCAAAGTATTCAAGTTTCCGCTAATGAATATGTAAAATTAGCCAAAGCTTATCAGAAAAACTCACTCTAAGTTATTTTTCCTTAAATATTTTTTGAGTAAAATAATTTGGTTTGTAAAAATAATTAAGGTTATGAATGTCTGCATATAAGAGAATACGTAATATTTTGTTTAAATTTGATCCTGAAATTATTCATAGCATAACTGAAACTTTGCTTCAAAAGGCATCTTCTTTGAGTTTGGTCCAAGAGATTTTGATAAAAAATTTTTGTTATGAGAGTGAAAAATTACACAATAATATTTGCGGGTTGAACTTTTATAATCCTGTGGGGTTAGCTGCAGGGTTTGATAAAAATGCCACATTAATTCAAGGCATGGGTGCTTTGGGGTTTGGATTTTTGGAGATTGGAAGTGTTACTAAAAATGCTCAAAAAGGCAATCCTAAGCCAAGACTATTTCGTCATGTAGAAGAAGAAAGTATTCAAAATGCGATGGGTTTCAACAATCAGGGTTCTCAAAAAATTGCTTCAAGACTTGCAAAATCTTATCCTTTCGTGTTACCTATTGGGATAAATCTGGGGAAAAATAAATCTATACCAATAGAAGATACTTTGAAAAATTATGAAGAAGTACTAAAAGATTTTTTGAGTTTGGGAGATTATTATGTTTTTAATCTTTCCTCGCCAAATACCCCTAATTTGAGAGATTTGCAAAATACTACTTTTGTAGGAGAACTTTTTTTGATGGCTAGAGAATATACGAGTAAGCCTTTATTTTTAAAAATCTCTCCGGATATGCCAATAGATTCGCTGCTTGAAGTGTGTCAAAAGGCTATTGATAGTGGTGGGAGCGGGATTATAGCGACAAATACAACTATTGACTATTCTTTGGTTTGTTCTCCAAAGAATATAGGGGGGATTAGCGGGGGAGCTTTGAGGAATAAAAGCGCGGAGATATTTAAAGAACTTGCTAAAGTTTTTTTTGACAAAACGATTCTAATTTCTGCAGGAGGCATTGATAGCGGGGAAGAAGCCTATAAAAGGATTAAAATGGGAGCTTCTTTGGTGCAAGTTTATACGGGATTGATTTTTAAAGGACCTTGTTTGTGTAAAAATATCAATCATGAAATTGAGGAGCTTTTGAATAAAGATGGATTTTTAAGTTTAAAAGAGGCTATAGGAGTAGATTTGAAGTGAAAAATGTATTTTTTATTTTAATGAGTTTAGGAGTGATTATGAGTAATTTGAATGCAAAAGTGCATACGTCTCTTCCGAAGTATGAGCAAATACAGCTTGAAAATGGATTGCAAGTTGTTGTTGTGCCGATGAAAAATGGAAGTGGTGTGATTGAAACAGATGTTTTTTATAAGGTGGGATCCAGGAATGAAACTATGGGTAAAAGTGGCATTGCCCATATGCTAGAACATCTGAATTTCAAATCCAGCAAACATCTCAAGAGTGGTGAGTTTGACGAAATTGTTAAAAAATTTGGAGGGCTTAGTAATGCTTCTACGGGGTTTGATTATACGCGCTATTTTATTAAATCCAGCAACACGAATTTAGATAAATCATTGGAATTATTTGCTGAATTGATGGCAAATTTATCTCTAAAAGAAGATGAATTTTTGCCTGAACGCAATGTGGTTGCTGAAGAAAGGAGGTGGAGAACAGACAATTCTCCCACAGGATACTTGTATTTTAGATTTTTCAATACAGCCTTCATCTATCACCCCTATCATTGGACACCTATTGGATTTATGGAAGATATTCAAAATTGGAATATTGAAGATATTCGTAATTTTCACTCAATCTATTACCAACCCAAAAATGCCCTTATTTTGGTAGCAGGAGATATTGATCCGCAATTGGTTTTTCAAAGTGCTAAAAAACATTTTTCTAAAATAAAAAATACAATTACTAAAATTCCTGAAGTTTATATGCAAGAGCCCAAGCAAGATGGAGCAAGAGATGGGATTGTCCATAAAGATACCCAAGTGCAGTGGTTAGCACTAGGCTATAAAATCCCGAATTTTGCACATAAAGATCAAGTAGCCCTAAGTGCTATCGCTGATTTACTCAGTAGCGGGAAAAGTAGTTTGCTTCAAAGTGAATTGGTTGATAAAAAAAGATTAGTTTCTCAAATTTATGCCTATAACATGGACTTGAAAGATAAGGGCGTATTTTTATTTATCGCAGGGGCAAATGAGGGCATTGATGCCCAAATAGTTAAAAAAGAAATTATTACTCTGATTGATCAGCTAAAAAAGGGTAAAATTACCCAAGCCCAACTTGATAAAATTAAACTCAATTCCAGGGCAAGTTTTATCTATAGCCTGGAAGATTCATCAAGTGTTGCTGCACTTTTTGGAAGTTATTTTGCAAGAGGGGATATTCAACCGTTGCTAACTTATGAGGAAGCATTTGATGCCTTGAGTATCCAAGATATTCAAAAAGTAGCTAATAAATATTTTGTTGATTCTGCTTCAACGACGCTTATATTGAAAAAATAGGAGCTAAAGTATGCTAAATGGTGCTATGAGTGCTTTAATTACGCCTTTTAAAAATTCTATGATTGATGAGGTAACTTATGAATACCTTATTAAAAGACAAATCAAATATGGCATGGATGCCTGTGTGCCTGTGGGAACTACCGGAGAATCTGCTACCCTTACACACAAAGAACACATGCGGTGTATAGAGATCGTATTAGAAGTTTGCAAGGGCAGTGGAGTAAAGGTTTTAGCCGGCGCAGGGAGTAACTCAACAGCTGAGGCTATTGAATTGGCAAAATTTGCTCAAAAAAGTGGCGCTGATGGAATTTTGTGCGTAAGTCCTTATTATAATAAACCCAGTCAAGAGGGGATTTACCAACATTATAAAGCTGTGGCACAATCTGTTGAAATTCCCTTAATGCTTTATAATGTTCCCGGTCGTACAGGAGTGAGTATTGAGGTGCAAACAGCCATCAGACTTTTTAAGGATGTTAAAAATATTTTTGCTATCAAAGAAGCTGCAGGCTCCATGGAGAGAATTATTGAGTTAAACCAAAATGCAAGTCAGATAGAGATTTTTAGCGGTGAAGATGCCATTAATTATCCTATCTTGGCAAATGGAGGGAGGGGCGTTATTTCTGTAACCGGAAACTTGTTGCCTAATAAAATTGTAGAACTTACAAAATCTGCTTTAAATGGGGATATGACTCATTCTAAAAGAATTAATAATGAACTTTATGATATAAATAGGGTTTTATTTTGTGAAAGCAATCCTATTCCAATCAAAGCCGGAATGTATTTATCCGGACTAATTGATAGTTTGGAATATCGCCTGCCTTTGGTAGCGCCAAGCAAAGAACACATGAAATTAATTGAAAAAACTTTACAAAACTATGAGGTGTTAAAATGACGAGTTTGCAAAATACAACAAATTATATGAGAGGGAAGACTTTGGTTATAAGTGGGGCTACCAGGGGGATTGGTAAAGCTATTCTTTATAGATTTGCTCAAAATGGTGTTAATATTGCCTTTACTTATAACAAAAACGAACAAGAGGCACAAAATATCGCTCAAGATGTAGAGGCAAAATATTCCATCAAAGCAAAATATTATCCCTTGAATGTGCTTGAACCTGAGCAATACGTTGAATTGTTTAAAAAAATTGACCAAGATTTTGAAAGGGTCGATTTTTTTGTTTCTAATGCGATTATTTATGGGAAATCAGTTGCCGGAGGGTTTGCTCCTTTTATGAGATTGAAACCCAGGGGATTGAATAATATTTATACAGCCACTGTTCTTGCCTTTGTAGTGGGTGCTCAAGAGGCTGCTAAACGCATGAAAGAAGCCGGAGGAGGAGCTATTGTTTCTCTCAGCTCTACAGGTAATCTTGTGTATATGCCAAATTATGCAGGGCATGGGAATTCTAAGAATGCTGTTGAAACAATGGTGAAATATGCTGCTGTTGAATTGGGTGAATATAGTATCCGAGTGAATGCTGTGAGTGGGGGACCTATTGATACAGATGCCCTCAGGGCATTCCCTGATTATATCCAGATCAAAGCTGCTGTTGAAAATCAATCTCCCCTCAATCGTATGGGGACTCCGGAAGATTTGGCAGGGGCTGTTTTCTTTTTGTGTGATGATACACAAAGTGCTTGGCTAACAGGTCAGACTATTGTTATTGATGGGGGCACTACATTTAAGTAATTTTATACACACAAAAAAGGCAATCTTTGAGTGAATTTTGATAAAATAAATTTATTTTATAATTTTTAAGGTAAGCAAATGGATAAGATTATTACTTTGCATATTCAAGATACTCCCCAACTAAGGATTGCAAGAAATTTTTTGATCATAAGTGTATTGATTTATATGCTAAGTTCTCTAATTTATTTTTTATTTTTATTAAATCAGAAAATGATTACTCTAACGCCACTTATTATTGTATCTTTTATTCTCAATATGTTTGGGATTTATAAATTATCCAAACTTGGTAGAAATATCAGGTTGTTTAAATATTATATGTTTTTAGTGCTAGGGAGTATTCTTTATACATTGATAATGGCTCTGCTTTCTAAAATATTTTTGGATACTTGGAATTTTGATTTGACTATGCTGCATTTAGAATCTTCACAAGATAAGGGAACTTTGGATTGGTTGAGAGTGCTTATAGGTTTTTTAATGATGGGGTATGTTTTATTATATTTTTATTGTATTTATAAAATTGCTTCGGAGCTTACAGGTTTGAGTGGGGATAAACTTTTTTTGACGGGCTATAAAATAGTGGCTTTTTGTTTTGTTTTGGTAGGGATTGGTTTGTTGTTGCTTACATTTTCTGTTGGATTTGCCAAAATTTTGATGACATTTGGAGGGATTGGGATGATTGGGGGATTTTTTGTGTTTATAAGCGGGTTTTTTAGACTCAAGCAAATTACTTATTCTATCCCCTATCAAGTATGCAATGAGGATAAAACTTGAAGAATTTGCCAAATGTTTTAACCATTTCCAGAATATTTTTATCTGTTTTTTTATTAATTTTTATTTTGCATGGAGATATTATTTTCCCTCAATGGATGCATAAAAGTTGGATAAATTATTTTTCTTGTTTGATTTTTTGTATTGCTTCTTTGACAGATTTCTTTGATGGATATATTGCAAGAAATTACCATTCAAAATCCGTATTTGGAGAGGTCTTTGATCCTTTGGCGGACAAAATGCTTATATTAAGTGCCTTTATAGGGCTTTTGGTAATCAATAGAGCAAATCCTTGGGCAGTGTTTATTATCCTTAGTCGTGAATTTTTTATTACAGGACTTCGCGTAGTGGTTGCCGGTAGCGGTAAAAGAGTGGGGGCAAATATGCTTGGGAAATACAAAACAGGTATCCAGATTTTGGCGATTGCATTTTTGTTGGCAAACTTTTTTCCGGGGGGAGAAATATTGCTTTGGATAGCGACTTTTGCTACTCTATACTCAGGAGGAGATTACGCATTAAGATACTATAAGAGCATGAAAATATGTGGCTGATTTTAGCGCTTCTTATTTTGTCTTTTTTGGTATTTTTTCATGAGTTGGGGCATTTTTTGGTCGCCAAAATCTTTGGCGTTCATGTTGAGGTTTTTAGCATAGGTTTTGGCAAAAAAATTTTGAGTAAGACTTATGGAGGCACTCAATATGCTATCTCTATAATCCCACTTGGAGGTTATGTAAAATTAAAAGGGCAAGATGATGCCAATCCATTGGCATTCAATGGCGACAAAAACAGCTATAGCACAAAAAATCATTTTCAAAAAATATCTATTCTTTTAGCAGGTCCTGTTTTTAACTTTGTTTTGGCTTTTTTGATTTATGTAAGCGTTGGGATACTTGGACAAAAAGCAATATTACCTATCGTAGGAGGAGTCCAACCAAATATGCCTGCTGCTAAGAGTTTGTTAAATGAAAATGATTTTATTTTGTCTGTGAATGACAAAAAAGTCAAAACTTGGCAAGAATTAAATCAGGCAATTATGGATGCAAAAGGAAATATCCATATTGTTTTTCAAAGAAATGGGAAAATAATGGACACAAAGATTGTGCCTAAAATTATGGAATCTAAAAATATTTTTGGAGAAAAAATTCAAAGAAATTTCATCGGTATTGTGTCTAAAGGCGAGATAGGAATTATAAGCTATGATTTTTTTGACTCTATTGTTTATGCTTATCATCAAACATTTCAAGCAAGCAAAATGATTTTAGAAGGTATCGAAAAAATGATTTCCGGTATTGTGTCTGTAAGTGAGGTAGGTGGGGTGATCAGCATTTTAAGCTTCATCTCACAAGCATCTCAAAACGGTATGGTTACGCTGTTGATTTTGGTGGCACTAATATCAGTAAATTTAGGAGTTTTGAATTTATTGCCTATCCCTGCTCTTGATGGAGGGCAGATTTTGTTTAATCTTTATGAACTCTTCACAAGAAGAAAAATCTCTGAAAATAGCCTTTATTACTTGACAATTTTTGGGTGGATCTTATTGATTGGGCTCATGGGGTTAGGGATTTATAATGATATTCATCGTTTGGTAATGCAGTAATGGATTCCAGGATTGTCAGTGTAAGTGAAGTGAATTCTCAAATTAAATCACTGATGGAAACTACATTTTTGAATATAAGTGTAGAAGGAGAAATTAGCAACCTGACTAAGCATACAAGCGGGCATATTTATTTTAGCCTTAAAGATGAAAACTCTGCAATTAAATGCGTAATGTTTAAAGGAAATACAAGTAGCTTAAAATTTGATCTTCAAAGAGGGCAAAAAATCGTTGTTCATGGTGGATTGAGTGTTTATATCCCCAGAGGAGAATATCAAATTATTTGCAAAAATATCCAACCAAGCGGTATAGGAGCATTAAGTCTGGCTTATGATCAACTTAAAAAAAAGTTGCAAGATAAAGGCTATTTTGATAAAGATAATAAAAAAGAACTTCCCTTATTTCCCAAAAAAATTGCTTTATTGACTTCAAGTACAGGGGCAGCCCTACAAGATATGTTGCGTGTGGGAACAAATCGATGGGGATTGGTCAAAATGGTCGTTATCAATACTTTGGTACAAGGGGAAGGGGCAAAGGATGATATTGTTAAAAATATCCAATATGCAGATAGTTTTTATGGGAGTCCTGAAGCCTTTGATATAATTGTTATTGCCAGAGGCGGGGGGAGTATGGAGGACTTATGGGCGTTTAATGAAGAAATACTTGCAGATGCTATTTTTAAAGCCAAAACTCCAATTGTTTCAGCGATCGGTCATGAGGTTGATTTTGTAATAAGTGATTTTGTTGCAGATTTGCGAGCGCCTACGCCTTCAGCTTGTATGGAAATGATTTTGCCCGATAGAGAAGAATGGCTTATGCGTCTGGATGAGATAGAAAATCTATTGTATTCTCAAATGCAAAATATTTTTTATCAAAAACAACATCATCTTAAAATACTTCATGATGGGCTTAAGCAAGTGAGTTATGAAGCAAAATTTGAAAAAAATATTCATGAGATTCTTGAATTAAAAAATTATCTCAATAAGAGTTTTCAAAATATTTTATATGCAAAATCTCAAACTCTTTCGTCCTTGCATTTTGATTCTGTCATGGAATATTTCTTTTTGATAAAGATAAAATTACTTAAAGAATTACAGCTACTCATTGAGGGGAAAAATCCAAAGAATTTCATCTCTTCCGGATATGCCCAAATTTTACATGAAGGTAAAATTAGCCCTCTCTCATCTCTGCAAAAAGATGATGTCATTGAGCTTATAGACACGAATATACAACTCAATGCTCAAATTCTTTAAGAAACAAAATTTTAGATTATTAAAATGAAAATTAAGGTTCGGGCATAATAAAGATTTTCTCTTGTTTCTTGGAGGGCGTATTTTTTGTTTTTTTGAGTTCTTGAATTGCATTTTTAATACCTTGATTTTTGTTCTCAAGCTCAATTTTTAATGTATTGTTGTGAGTCTTGGTATATTTAGGGATGTAGTTACGCAGTTTAAGGACTTTAATTTTGATGTCTTGATAATAAGATTCTGCAGATTCGTTATTGCGTTTGCTTTTTTCCCAACTGAATCCTTTGTTATAAGATTTGATAATGTTTTTATAATTACCTTTGCGTGTTTTTTGCCAAAAAAGCAAGTTGTCTAAAGCAACTTTTGAGGCAAACTCATGATCGCGCATCAAGAGCTCTCCAACAAGATTGCGTATAAAACTTGTATCTTTGTATTTGCTATATTTTTTGATCACTCCGGGTATATGGGCATGATAAATCCCTGCACTTGGATCGGAAAAATTGACAAGATATTCCCCTGCGCAAGATTCTTGCCATGCAATAGCAGCCATTGTGTAGCCAAGCCCTTTGGACGCTCCATAGTTATAAGCATATAATATTACTTTTTGTTGTTGAGGACTAAAATCTTTTGGTTCAATGCATTTTCCTATAACTTTGTCAAGAGGGATTTGCGCATAGGTAAAAGTAATTAAAGAAAATATTAAAAATATTCGAATCAATCAGTGCCTTTAATTTAGTATTTTGGTAAAATGCGCTCAAAGTATTATACAGATAAAGGAATAATTTTGGATACAAAAAATTTATTGGTAGAAATTCTTGTTGAAGAACTCCCTGCTATTCCATTTTTGAAAGAATTTCCAAATATCGCACGCAAATGGCAAGAGAGTGCTTTAAATTATGATTTGAAAAGTAATCCTACTCTATTTTATACACCTAGACGTATCGTGGTGCTGGATAATTTTTTTCCGGCAAAAACACAAGAAAAAAAAGAAGAATTTTTTGGACCTCCTGTTGGTATTGGCTATATTGATGGGGATATAACAAAGGGTTTGAGTAAGGCAGGAGAGAGTTTTTGTAGAAAATGCCAAGGAGATCCTAAAGAATTAAGTAGAGTTATAAAAGGGGATAAAGAGGTTTTGTATTTTTCCAAACAAAAACAGGGGGTTTTTGCTCAAGATGTTTTGGGACAAATTGTGTTGGGATTTATTGAAAGTTTGAATTTTGGAAAATCAATGCGTTGGGGATCATTATCAGAGAGTTTTATACGACCTATTAGAAATATTTGTGTATTTTTTGGAACACAAAATGTCCCTATAAAAGCCTATGGTTTTGAAGGGAAAGGGGCTACAAAAGTCCATACAAATGTGAGTTTTGAATGGATAAAAATAACAAGCATTCCTCAATATCTCCAAACTCTTCAAGAAGGATTTGTTATCCTCTCTCAAGAAGAACGTAGAAAAAAAATTCTTGATGAAATAGCCCAAATTGAAAAAATCAAAAATATTCAAGTTGAAATTGATGGAGATCTTCTTGATGAGATTGTGAGTATTACAGAGTATCCAAGTGCGCTGTATGGAGAATTTGAAGAAAGATTCTTAGAGCTTCCCCAAGAAGTTATTATCACATCAATGAAAGAAAATCAACGCTATTTTGCTGTGCGTAAAAATGGTATGCTCCATCATGGATTTATTGTGATAAGCAATGCCACAACATCAGATACAAGTAAAATTGTTTCAGGGAATCAAAAAGTTCTTAGGGCTCGTCTTGATGATGCAATGTTTTTTTATCATAATGATTTAAAAGTGGGTCTTGATCCTGAGAGATTAAGGGAAATTAGCTTTGTTGAGGGACTGGGAAGTATGAGTGATAAGGTCGTGCGTGAAAAGAAAATTGCACTCTACCTCACTCAAAAATACCAAGCAATCCTCAATCTTCCTTTAGCCAAAGAAATGATGGAGGAAACACTCAGTATCGCCAAGGCAGATTTAATGAGCGAAATGGTGTATGAATTTCCTGAACTTCAAGGGCTTATGGGGTATTATTATGCTAAGGCAGAAGGCAGAGATATGCGTATTTGCACAGCTATTAAAGAGCAATATTTGCCAAATAAAGAAGAATCTTTATTGCCTACAGAATTATTTGGAGCCATTGTAGCCATGGCAAATAAGCTTGATAGCATTTTTGCGCTTTTTAGTATTGGCAAAATCCCTACCGGCTCCAGAGATCCTTTTGCACTTAGACGTGCAAGCAGTGGGGTAATAAAAATTATTTTAGATAGAAATATTGCATTTGATTTGGATAAAGATTTAAGAAACCTTTATGAGATAGGAGGGTATGCATCTTTAGATATCAGTAAGATTAGAGATTTTTTTATAGAACGTCTTGAGGGGATCTTGATGCTTAATCCTTCTATTTTAAGAAGTGTATTGGGTAGTCATGAATATGATGTAGGGGCAATCATAGCTAAAGCTAGAGCTTTAAATAATTTTTTTGAGAAATCAGATAAAGAAGCTTTTATTAGCACATTTAGACGGGTTGCCAATATTACAAAAGATATGCAATCTGTTCAACAAATCAATACAAATCTCTTAAGATTACCTCAAGAATTACAACTTTATCAAGCTTATAAAGAAATTTTTCATAAAATATTTGATAATATTGAAGAAAAAATTCAAGCATTATTTTCACTTAAGAAGCCCCTGGATGATTTTTTTCTAAATGTGATGGTTAATGACACTCATAAAGACATTAGAGAAAATCGTAAAAATTTGATTTTTAATATTTATCAAAAATTTTTAGAAGTGGGGGATATTAAAGAAATTGCGTTTTAAATGGTGTTTCAATGAGATTTGTTTTTATATTTTTATTAGTAGGGCAAGTTTGTTTTGTTTTTGGGAATGATGGAGAGCAAAAATATTTTGAAGTTTCAGATATTCAAATAGGGCTTTTTAGTTCCGGGGGATTTGGTAAAAATCAAGGCAAACCTATTTCGGGAGGATATACCAACATTTTTGGTTCTCTGGATGTTTTGACACAAAGTTTTTATGGATTTGATTTTGGTATTGGGATCAGCGCAGTAGCACTTTTACACAAGGTAAAAAATCAAGATGTTTATTCCAATATTAATAATAATCTTATAGGGATTGGGTTTCGGATCAACAATGATGAAGCCAAAGATTTTAGATACACAAGTGATGATGTAGTCTTTCATACGCTTTATTTTCGCTATAGCAATTCATGGGGGAGTTTGACTTTTGGGCGATTTCCTTTGAGTTTAGATTGGGTAGGGGATTATGCTCAAGGGGTTGGAGTGGAGTTAAATAAATTTGATCATTATCGTATCCGGGCGGGTTGGTTTGATGAGCAAGCGTATGCAAGCCCGGAAGAAAATGTTCATTTTGGCTATATGAATAAATGGTATGGCACTTATGAAGGTTATCATATTCAAAACAATTATTATTTAGACGTTAGATTTAAAAACGAATCTATTTATTGGAATGCTTATTATAATTATTTTCAAAGTTTATTTAATTTGGCAGGTATCAAAGCAAATTGGAAATTAATTTTGAATGATTGGGAATTTAAAAGCATGGCTCATTATGTGTTTGTAAGCGCAAGTTCGCAATCACAAGAATATTGCAAAGATCCCAACCTTTCTTCTATAGCAGGGCTTGCTTGTTATGTCCCCGGAAGTATGGGGAAAGTGAATGGGTATTTGTGGGAGATTGGAGAGAGGGTAAAGTATCAAAATTGGTATTTATCGTTAGGTTATTTGCAAAATGACAATAAAGGGGCTACAAATAATATAGCTATTTATGCAGATGATAATCCTTTAGAGTATAATACTGTTATTTATGGCAGTGGTTCAAAAACAAGCTATATTACTCTGAAATATGAATATGATGGAAAGTATTTTTTGGGGTTAAAATATGGGGTGAGTTGGTATGGAACAGGTGAAGGTAAGTCTTCTCAAGGTCAATTCAATGCGCTAGGGGGGATAGATTTCTCTCATATGAATGTTTCGGTAGCTTATGTGAATATCAATGATGTGAGTGGTTATCAAAATAATATTGCCAGGATCTATCTGGGATTAAAATTTTAATCAATCTTAACAAAAACACAATAAAGATGTAGTTTAATTTCATTAAAATTTGAGTTTGAGGTTGCAATGTATAGATTGAAAAAATGCTTGTTAGTGTGCGCGTTTATAAGTGGGGTGAATGCACAACATATAAGCTTGGAAGAATTTCTTAAGGCGGTGGAGAGAAATTCAATTGAATTGATCGGGAATAAGGCGCAATATGAAAGTTTGCTTGAAGAACAAAAGACTTTGATGTCATGGGATTATCCCTATGTAGAGACAGATGTTTCTATAGTCAAGAATTCACAAGGGATAAATCAACCCCAAACAACAGCGCTTCTGATGCTAATCCCCAAATTGCCTTGGGTAAGTTCTATGCTTGCTCAAAGCCTTCATATCAAGACAATCCAGTATAAAAAAAGCTATGAATTGAGTAAAAATCTAACTTTTATTGCAGCCAAACGCCTTTATCTCACTTATGTCATCACAAAAGAAAAATATGATATTTACACAAAGCGTGAAGATAATTATCGATCTCAATTGGATATTGCAAAAGAGCGATTAAAAGCAGGCAGCATGTCTAAAAAAGATTATATTAATTTCAAAAATTCTTATCTGGAATCAAGACTTGCCAAGACAAATATCCAATCCATATTGATTAATCTGGAAAAAACCCTTGATACTTTGCTGGGTATTTTACGTCCGGATTCTAATGGGGGCAATGAGATTTTTTTAGATCAAGAGGAGGGTGTGAGTGTTTCGGGATTAGACTTTGATTATATCAAACTTGAAGAACCTGCTTTGAAACAAATCCTTGATCATTCTTTATACGTAGAAATTATTGATTTGAGTGCAAAAGATTATCAAACCAATGCCAAACTTGCCAATAGAGATAGGTTGCATGCCTTTGAGATTGGAGCGGGGATTGAAAATACCAATGCAGCTACAAATCTTTCCTTGAAGTTACAAATACCTTTGCCTATCACACCTAAAAATACTCATTTAAAGAGAAAATATATGGCACTTGAGAGCGGGGCATTGGGACAGAGTGAGGTTACTAAAAGAAATATTGTAATTAAAGCAAATTCCTATAGAGATCAACTTACTAATAAGCAAAAATACATTGAAATTCAAAAAGAGAATATTGCAAATAAAAAACTTTTGATGGATATGGGGAAGATCGCCTATGATTCTCAAAAGATTGGTTTGTTTGAATACCTGGCTTATCAAAATTCTTATATGGACTCTCTTATCGGGTTAGCTGATGCTAAGCTTGATTATATTGATACGACTGCCTTATTAGAAGAAACTTTGGGTGAGACTTTGACAAATATAGGAGAAAAATAATGAAACAATGGTTATTTTTGATGTTATTTATTTCAATAATATGGGGATATGATGAAATAAAAATTTCAAACCAACAACTTGATAAGCTTGGTATTCATATTATCACAGTGGATAACAAAACTCCAAGCAAAGGACTTCCTTTTAATGCTTATATTGATTTTAATGACAAAAGCTCTACTACACAAAGCTCAAGTTTTGATGTTATTGTTACAGCGCTTTATAAACGTGAAGGAGAAAGTCTCAAAGAAGGAGATGTTATTTGTGAAGTCAGCTCTATTGATTTAAGTAATTTATATTTTGAACTCCAAAATACACAAAATAAACTCAAAGTAGCCCAAGATATTACCAAAAAAGATAAAGAACTTTATCAAGCAGGTGTTATTTCAAAAAGAGAATACCAAACAAGCTATTTGGCAAGTCAAGAAATGGAACTTAAACTCAAACAAATTGAATCTACTTTGAGTATTTTGGGGATTGACTCGCACAATCCAAAAGGGAAATATGGTTTTCGTGTTATTGCCAAAGATAATGGAATTTTATCTGTTGCTCCTATAAAAACAGGCGAAAAAATCCCCGCATTTACTCCTTATATCCGAATTTCACGCGATAGTGATTTGCTTGCTAGAATCAAACTTCCAATCAGTATTTCTGAAAATGTTAAAAAAGGTGCTGTTGTTTTTGATGAATATGGTAAAAAAATTGGAGTTATCCAATCTGTATCTGTTGTTCTTGATAAAACATCTAATACGATTTTGGCAACAGCACTTTTAGATAAGGGAGATTTTAGAGTAGGTCAGATGATTGATGTTTATATTGATGGGATAAGACCTAAGGACTCTATTGTCATTCCCTCAAGCACAGTTATCAAAAACGGCAAGGACTATTTAGTATTTCTCAAGACAGATGAAGGTTTTTTGCCAAAGGCTGTTAAAATTATCGAAGAAAGAGACAATCAATTTGTCATCAACAATAAAGAAATCAAAATTGGAGATAAAATAGCCTCCGGGGCATTGATTGCCCTTAAAGGCATTATCAATAATATAGGTGAAGAATAATGCTGGCAAAAATTATTGAATTTTCACTCCGTCAAAGAATAATGGTCATTATTTGCGCTGTTGTTTTGTTTCTTTTTGGGACTTATAGTTTTATATCTATCCCTATTGATGCCTTTCCGGATGTTTCTTCTACACAAGTCAAGATTGTTCTGAAGTCTCCGGGCATGTCTCCTGAAGAGATGGAAAATCGTGTTGTGCGACCTTTGGAGATGGAGTTGTTGGGATTACAAGGACAAAAATCTCTTAGAAGCACTTCAAAATATGCAGTAGCAGACATTACGATTGATTTTGATGACAAAGTAGATATTTATTTGGCAAGGAATATGGTCAATGAGAAACTTGCCACGACTTTGCCCGAATTGCCCGAAGGTGTCGAGGGTGGAATGGCGCCAATTGTAACGCCGCTTTCAGATATGTTTATGTTTACGATTGATGGTGATTTGTCTGAGGTGGAAAAACGCCAATTGCTTGATTTTGTCATCCGTCCTGCACTCCGCACGATTAAGGGTGTTGCTGATGTGAATTCATTGGGGGGTTATTCTAAGGCAATTGTTGTTATTCCTGATTTTAATGATATGGCTAGGTTGGGTATTTCTATATCAGGTTTAGAAAACGTATTAAAGGCAAATCTAAAAAATGATGGCGCGGGCAGAGTCGATAGAGATGGAGAGACTTTTTTAGTCAAAATCCAAAGCGGGGCACTCAATGAAGATGAAATCAAAAGCATTACAATCCCAACCAAAACAGGGTATATCCATATAGGTGATTTTTGCAATGTTGTCTCTAATTATCGCACAAGACTTGGTTTTGTAACAAAAGATGGCATAGGAGAAACCACTGAGGGGTTGGTGCTTTCTCTTAAGGGGGCAAATTCCAGAGATACGATTACCCAAGTGAAGAAAAAACTTGAAGAAATTAAGCCCAATCTCCCAAAGGGTGTGAGTATTAATCCATTCTATGATCGTTCTGAATTGACCCAAAAAGCTGTCGATACTGTTTCAAAAGCTCTTATTGAAGCAATTGCCCTCATTATTATTACCTTATTTTTGTTTTTGGGAGATTTGCGTGCGGCTATTGCAGTGAGTGTGATTTTGCCTCTTGCATTATCTGTAGCTTTTATTTTGATGAAAATAGATGGAATGAGTGCTAATTTAATGAGTTTGGGTGGGTTGGCTATTGCGATTGGAATTTTGGTAGATTCTGCTGTGGTGGTGGTTGAGAATGCTTTTGAAAAGCTTAGTGCCAACAAATCCACTACCAAACTCCATGCAATTTATCGCGCTTGCAAAGAAATTGCCGTATCTGTAGTTAGCGGGATTATAATTATTATCATCTTTTTTATCCCTATTCTTTCTCTTGAGGGACTCGAAGGCAAGATGTTTCGTCCTTTGGCAGCCAGTATTGTATTTGCTCTGTTGGGATCTTTATTCCTCTCTATCACTTTGATCCCTGTTATTAGCTCTTTTGTACTTAAAGTCAAAGAACACAAAGAAACTTTATTGACAAGATTTTTTTATTATCTTTATAACCCCATGCTTGATTTTTCGCTTAAACATTCTAAAATGATGTTTGGAGGTGCAGCTTTATTTTTGATCGCGAGCTTCTCGCTTTTTCCTTTTATAGGTAAGGCTTTTATGCCTACGCTTGATGAGGGAGATATAGTTCTTACTGTTGAAACTACTCCTTCAATTTCTCTAGCCCAATCAAGAGAACTTATTTTAAAAGTGGAACAAAAAATCCGCCAAGATGTTTCTGAAGTCAAAACAATGGTAGCTAGGACAGGTTCTGATGAGTTGGGATTGGATTTAGGAGGACTCAATCAGACAGATATGTTTATTTCACTCAAACCCAAAGATGAATGGAGTGTGAAAACAAAATCACAACTGATTACAAAAATCTCTGATTCTCTGGAAGATTTTAAGGGAATTAGCTTTATTTTTACCCAACCTATTGATATGCGAATTTCTGAGATGCTTACAGGAGTAAGGGGAGATTTGGCGATTAAAATTTTTGGTGATGATATTGATGAGCTTAACAAATTGAGTGCCCAAATTGCCGGGTTACTTAAGGGGATCAGAGGTTCAAGTGAAGTTTTTACAACATTAAATGAAGGGGTGAATTATCTTTTAGTGACTCCTGAACGTCATGCAATGGCGAATGTAGGCATTACAAGTGATGAATTTTCTAAATTTTTGAAGTCTTCTTTGGAAGGGATATTGATTGATTATATCCCTACGGGGTTTGCCAGGATACCTGTAATTATCCGTCAAAATCCTGAAATTTCTACAGATATTACGAAACTAAAAAGTCTGGAAATGTCTTCAGATCGAGGTTATGCTGTCCCAATTACTTCAATTGCCCATATAGATGAAATTGATGGTCCTGTAAGTATTGTGCGTGAAAATAGCCGTCGGATGAGTGTGGTGCGAAGTAATGTGGTTGATAGAGACTTGGGTGGTTTTGTCGATGAAATTAAATCTAAAATCGCTTCACAAATCAAACTCCCGCCTAATTATTTTATCACTTATGGGGGACAATTTGAGAATCAACAACGTGCTAATATGCGATTAGCAACAGTTATCCCTATTAGTATTTTAGTCATCTTTTTTATTTTATTTTTCACATTTAGAAGTATTCCTTTAGCATTGCTTATTTTGTTAAATATTCCTTTTGCTATCACAGGGGGGTTGATTTCTTTATTTTTATCCGGAGAATATATTTCTGTGCCTGCTAGTGTTGGGTTCATTGCTCTTTTTGGGATTGCAGTGTTAAATGGTGTTGTTATGATTGGATATTTTAAAGAATTGCTTAAGCAAGGTAAAAGTATCGATGAAACAGTTGTTATTGGAGCAAAAAGAAGGTTGCGTCCTGTATTGATGACAGCATTTATTGCCGGACTTGGATTGGTGCCCATGTTGCTTTCTCATGGAGTGGGATCAGAAGTCCAAAAACCCCTGGCTATTGTCGTTCTTGGTGGTCTGGTTACTTCAAGTATTTTGACACTTTTGCTTTTGCCTCCAATGTTTAGAGTATTGGCAAAAAAAATTAAGCTTTAAGGATAAGGGATGGTTTTGCTTGAAATTTATGCAGATATAAGGCTCAAAGATAGTATCGTAGATACATTGCTTGAAGATGGATTTGATGATTTTTATTATTTTGAGTGCCATAAATATGCTGCAACTTCTTTACTTCTGAGTGAAAAAGAACAAGTAAGTGGCAGGAAAGATTATGGAGTTTTTAGAATTTTCCTTACAGAAGAAATAGCTGGGGCTCTTATAGAAAAGATTTATAAACTTTTTGGAAGAAATGAGGTGCGAATCATGTTTTTATCTTCCGTCAATGAAGTTTAAAAATTGAAAAATTTTATTATCCAAATAGATCAAAAAATTCACGCTAACATTAGGAATTTATCAATCCATCTATCAGATTGATAAAGTTTATTTAATATTTTGAATCTTATATTCATTATTAAATGTATAATTATGAAACACACTCTAACAAATAAAAATAAAAAATTTTTAAAATTTTATTTATTTATGAGATACTTTGATTAAATTCCTGATGGAGTATTTTGGAGTATAAATGAAAAAAGATATATTTAAGATTGCTGTAATTTGTGGTGATGGGATTGGCAATGAAGTGATGCCTGAGGGATTGAAGGTTTTAGAATGTGTAGGAAAAAAATTTGGTTTTGATCTCAAATTTGATCACTTTGATTTTGCAAATTGCGATTATTATCTAAAGCATCAAAAAATGATGCCTGATGATTGGTTTGAGATACTTAAAGGCTATGATGCAATTTATTTTGGTGCTGTGGGGATGCCGGATAAAGTCCCTGATCATATTTCTTTGTGGGGTTCTTTGTTGAAATTTAGAAGAGATTTTGATCAATATATTAATTTGCGTCCCGTGAGACTTATAGAAGGGGTACCTTGTCCATTAGCAGGCAAGAGTAGCAAAGATATTGATTTTGTTGTAGTGCGAGAAAATACAGAAGGAGAATATTCAGCTGTTGGGGGGAAGATGTTTGAGGGAACAGAGAATGAATTTGTAATTCAAGAATCAATTTTTACAAGACGCGGGGTGGATAGAGTGCTTGCTTATGCCTTTACTCTTGCACAAAATTCAGCCAAAAAAACTCTTAGTTCGGCTACAAAATCAAATGGTATTGCTATTAGCATGCCTTATTGGGATCAAAGGCTTGAAGAAATGGCAAAACGCTTCCCTGATGTCAAATATGACAAACAACACATTGATATTTTATGCGCAAGGTTTGTTTTGCAACCTGAAAGATTTAATGTTGTAGTAGCTTCGAATTTATTTGGAGATATTCTTTCAGATTTGGGTCCTGCATGCGCAGGTACTATCGGACTTGCTGCTTCGGCAAATATCAATCCTGAAAGAAAATTTCCTTCACTTTTTGAGCCTGTGCATGGTTCTGCCCCGGATATTTTTGGTAAAAATATCGCCAATCCTATTGGTATGATTTGGTCAGGGGCGCTGATGTTAGAATTTTTAGATAATGCAGAAGGTATCTATAAAAAAGGGGCGCAAGCTATTTTACAAGCTATCCAAAAAGTTATCAAAGAAGGTGTTAAAACTCCGGATATGGGAGGAAAAGCAACAACTTCCGAAGTGGGGGATAGTATTTGTGAAGTTATTAAAAATATCTAGGAGGATTCAATGCAAGTAAGACATACAAATTTTCGATATAAGATTTTCTTTTTGGTGCTGGTGCTTGCCCTTATTAATTATATTGATAGGGGGGCTTTGTCTTATTCAGGGGAATTTATTATCAATGAATATGGTTTAGATAAGCCTTCTTGGGGAAATGTGTTGGGCTTTTTTGGTTATGGGTATATGTTTGGAGCGCTTTTTGGAGGGATGCTTGCAGATAAATTCGGACCTAAAAAAGTTTGGCTTGTAGCCGGGATTGCTTGGTCAGTGTTTGAGATACTCACTGCATATGCCGGAAATATTGGACTTATGTTTATGGGGGGTTCTGTTTTGGCAGGGTTTGGGGTTATGAGAATTTTATTTGGTTTGGCTGAGGGTCCGGCGTATTCTGTAATCAACAAAACTATCAGTAATTGGGCAGCCCCCAAAGAGAGAGGATTTGTTGTGTCTATGGGTTTGTTGAGTACTCCTTTGGGTGCTTTGCTTACTGCTCCTGTGGCAGTATTTTTACTCTCTTGGACGCAGAGTTGGAGGATTACTTTTATTGTACTTGGAGTTGCAGGGATTGTGGCTTTATTTTTTTTAATGCGATCAATGACAGATTATCCTCATCAAAACTCAAAAGTTTCAGAACAAGAACTTGAAATTATTGGTGATATTGCCACAACATATTATGAAGAGGACAGACATTTAAAATGGTGGCATTTTTTTAAGAGCCCGACATTGATTTTTAACACAGTGGGGTATTTTGCTTTTAATTATGTAAATTTTTTGCTTTTGACTTGGACGCCTAAATATTTACAAGATACCTTTGGATACAATTTATCTTCCTTGTGGTATATGGGTATGATTCCTTGGATTGGAGCTTGTGTGACGATCCTTTTGGGTGGAAAAATATCAGATTTTTTGTTTAAAAAAACAGGAAGTTTGCGTATTGCACGAGGGTATTTTAGTGCGATTTTATTATTCCTGACTACACTTAGTTTTTTATCTGTAAATTTTGCAACTTCAGCAGCGATGGTTATTGCGATTATTACAGTAGGTAATGCGCTGAACTCATTTGCCAATACGGTTTATTGGACGGTAGTAATTGATACTGCCCCTGCTTCAAAAGTAGGAACATTTAGTGGAATTATGCACTTTTTAGGCAATATTGCTTCTGTTTTAGCCCCTACGCTTACGGGCTATTTGGTTTGGGCTTCAGGTTATAATGCAATGTTTATGGCTGCAGGTGTAGTTACCTGTATAGGAATGTTTTGTATGTTAGCTGTAAAACCCGGAAAATTATAGGAGGAAATAATGTCATTATCAAAACCAAAAATATCTATCGGATCTTTGGGCGGGACAATTTCAATGACAAAAAAATCACAAGGACAAGGAGTTGCTCCAAGTTTGAATGCAGAGGATTTTATTGCAGCCATTCCGGGGATTGAAAAACTTGCTTGCCTTCATGCTCAAGGTCTTTTTCAGCTCCCTAGCGGGCATTTGAAATTTGAAATGATTATGGATGCTCTGAATTGGGCATTTAAACAAGTAGATGAGGGGGCAAGTGGCGTTATCCTTACACAAGGGACAGATACATTAGAAGAAAGCGCTTTTTTGTGTGATTTGTTATGGGATAGGGCAGAACCTTTGATATTAATGGGTGCAATGCGAACTCCTGAATCAATTGGGGCAGAAGGAGTTAGGAATCTTTATAATTCTATTATTTGTGCAATAAGTCCAAATAGCAAAAATAGAGGGGTGATGGTTGTGATGAATGATACAATCCACGCTGCCAGATGGGTGCGAAAATCCCATAGCTTGCTTGTAAATACCTTTGAATCAGATGGCAAAACTTATGGTTTGATTGCTGAGGGGAGAGTAGAATACTTCTATCCCCCATTGTATCGAAAAACTTTTGATCTACCTAAAAGGCTTGATAAAAAAGTGTTTTTATATGAAGAAGTTCTTAGTGGTGGGGTAGAGATAATAGATTGGGTAGAAAAAACCCAAGATGGGTTAGTCATTGCAGGTTTTGGGGCAGGGCATGTTAGCGCAGAAATGGCTTATAAGATTGGCGAACTTAACAAAAAGATTCCTGTTGTTGTTTGCACAAGAACAACAGATGGTCCCAGTGTATATCAGACTTATGGTTATATAGGTGCAGAGATTGATTTGATGGCACGAGGGATTTGTATGGGAGGGTATTTGAGTGAAAGAAAAGCAAGAATTCTTTTGTGGGTGATTTTAAATAACCATTTAGATATGCAAGCATTTAAAGATTATTTGCAAACACTTGTTTGTTAAATTTGTTAAATAGGATATTTTTCTTCCATAAGCCAAAAATGGCTTATGAGTTTTGAATACTATTTTAATCCCATAAGAATTTTTTTGTTTGTGATGGGGTTAGATTGAAGATGTCTTGGTAATATTCTTGCAATAAAGCATTGATATGAATATCTTTAAAAGCTTGCGGATAAGCTTTTAGGGCAACAAAAAGAGATATAAGAGGTGTGCGCGGTCCTCCAATATCAATAGGAGGGAGTTTATAAACTTGTTTATTCTTGACTGCATTGATAGTTTGGAATTGTGGATTTGAAAGGATGTCTTGAGGGTTATAAGGGCTTAGCCACCAAATAAAAATAATATCCGGGTTTTGAGAAATAATGTTTTCAAGGCTGATTTGCGCCCGACCATTTTCAACATATTCTAAAGCGATATTTTTAACCCCTCCTTTCTCCAAGATATCTGAATCAAGGCTGTTTTTACCACTCACTTGATTTTGTTGGTGAAAAATTTCGATAGCTTTCTTTTGATTGGGGATATGCTTGAGTTTGTCTTGTATAAGCGCTAGAATTTCTTCCATTTTGGCTATTTTGGGTAGAGTTTGAGTTTCTTTGCCCAGTACTTTTGCTTGTGTGGTAATATCAGAGATGACACTTTGAATATTTGTATTTTTGAAAGATAAAAAATTGATACCAAATTTTTTAGCAAATTTTACAGCTTGAGGATTTCCTACATAAGTAATAACAAGATCCGGGGAGAGTTTTTTAAGCTCTTCAATATTGAGTGCGGCATAATGATCGTCGCTTAGTTTTTTAATTTTGCTTAAGTTTTTGGCTGTTGCTTGGACAATATCGCTTTTAAATCCATATTCTGCCATCCCTACAACTTTATCCCAAATGCCTAGCATAGCAGGAACTTCTGCATAGCTCCCTAAATAAATGACGCGATTAATTGGTTGGGGTAGAGTTTGGATACCAAAATAGTCCTTTATTTCAATAGAATTTCCTGCATGAAGCAACCCCCATACAGATAATATTAATAAAATTATTTTTTTCATACTTGTTCCTTTCATGATAATCTCTTGAACTTTAAAAGCCTTTTATAGTATGTTAAAATAATAACAAAAATTATTTAAGGGAAAATAGATGGATGATAGATTCACACGGACAAAATTTTTGTTTGGAGAGGATTTTAAACATTTTAGAGATAAAAAATTGATTATATTTGGCGTTGGAGGGGTAGGGGGATTTGCTCTTGATTGTTTATACCGCACAGGGATAGGAGAGATTAGTATTGTAGATAGAGATGATTTTGATATTACCAATCAAAACAGACAAATTGGAGCACATAGAGTAGGAGAGGGTAAAGTAAAAGTTTTATCTGAAATGTATTCAGGGGTAATACCTATCAAGAAAACTCTGGATTTAGAATTTTTAGAGAATTTTAATCCTGCCATGTATGATTATATTATTGATGCCATTGATGATATCCCTGCTAAAGTAGCCTTAGCTAAAAAATGCTCTTACCTGCCTTATGGGAAATATATCAGCTCTACAGGGAGTGCTAAGAAACTTAATCCTCTAGAGATTCGCGTAGATTCTATTTGGAAAAGTTATGGGGATAAATTTGCAAGAAAATTTAGAGATTTACTTAAAAAAGAAGATTTTTGTGGTGATTTTAAGGTAATATTTAGTCCTGAAAATCCAAAATGTAAATTATTAGGTAGCTTTAGTGCAGTAACGGGAAGTTTTGGTTTGCAAATTGGAAGCGAAGTTATTCGGGATATTTTAGAGAGGAGATAGGTTATGCTGGCAAAACATATTTACAAAATGTATCAAGATGATGAAATTGAAGATGAAGACTATGATGACGATTATCAAGATGATGAGGATAATAGTGATCAAAACCCTTTATATAATGGCTATGATGACGATGATTATGAAAACTCCGATAGTGAGTATGAAGAAGAGTAATTGATGGATAAACTTAAAGTTGCTGCTTTGCAGCATAGTTTTAAGGGAGATAGGCTTGCTACCATGATGCATACAAAATCAATGATACAACAAGCTTGTGCTCAAGAGGTAAATCTTGTCGTGTTAGAAGAGCTCCATTGCAGTGAGTATTTTTGTCAGAGTGAAGATGTATCCAAATTTGATTATGGGAGTCATTATGAGGAGGATATTCAATTTTTTAGTGAGATTGCAAAAACTCATCAAATAGTTTTAGTTACCTCATTATTTGAAAAACGCACAAATGGGTTATACCACAATACAGCCATTGTGTTTGAAAAAGATGGGAGTATTGCAGGAAAATATCGAAAAATGCATATCCCTGATGATCCGGGATTTTATGAAAAATTTTATTTTACTCCCGGCGATTTGGGTTTTGAACCTATTGTTACGAGTGTAGGGAAGTTGGGTGTATTGATATGTTGGGATCAATGGTATCCTGAAGCCGCAAGGATTATGGCTTTAAAGGGTGCTGATATCTTGATTTACCCTACAGCTATTGGGTGGTTTGACAAAGATAAAGCTGATGAAAAACAACGCCAAAGAGATGCTTGGATAGGTGTGCAAAGAGGTCATAGCATTGCAAATACACTTCCTTTGGTCGCTGTAAATCGAACCGGATTTGAAAGAGATGTTTCAGGTGTGCTTGAGGGGATTGAATTTTGGGGATCCAGTTTTATTTTTGGTCACCAAGGAGAATTGTTGGGTTTGGCAGATATACAAAATGATGAGATTTTGGTAGCAGAGATTGATTTAAACAGATGTGAAGAAGTCCGTCGTATGTGGCCATTTTTTAGAGATAGAAGAATCGATGCTTATACAGAGATTTTAAAAAGATTTTGTGATTAAAGGGGGAAGGGTTTGATTTTATTCAATCCTGTAGTTGTAGCTGTATTTGTGATGAGCGTTTTATGTTTGTTTCGTCTTAATGTGATGCTTGCTATTATCGGAGCTTCTTTGGTAGCAGGGCTGATCTCAGGAATGGGAGGGATTCAGACAATAAACATCATGATAGCAGGCATGAAAGGGAATCTTGAAACTGCCCTTAGTTATGTGCTTTTAGGCGCTTTAGCAGTAGCTATTTCACGAGGAAATTTGACAAAAATTTTAATCCATAAAATTGCGGCAATCATTAATGGAAGGGCTATTTTTTTATGTTTTTTTATTGCTTTTATCGCATGTTTTTCTCAAAATCTTATCCCTGTTCATATTGCTTTTATCCCTATACTAATCCCTCCGCTTTTGGGGTTGATGAATCGCTTAAAAATTGATCGCAGAGGGGTGGCTTGCGCTTTGACATTCGGACTTGAAGCGCCTTATATTTGCATACCTGTTGGGTTTGGGCTTATTTTTCATACAATCCTAAGAGATCAAATGATCCAAAATGGTATTGATGTGAAATTAAGCGATATTGCAAGTGTGATGTGGATAGGTGGGTTGAGTATGCTTGTAGGGCTTATTGCAGCTATATTGGTGCTTTATTCTAAGCCACGATCATATCGAGAAGAAGTTTTTATTCAAGAAGAAAATAAAGTTGCAAATGCGCATTTAAGTTTGCAAGATTATTTTACGATGGCAGGAGCTGTTATTGCTTTTGGCGTGCAGATTTATACAGGATCTTTGCCCTTTGGAGCATTTATAGGTTTGATAGTTATGCTTGTGGGCAAAGTTATCAAATGGAATGAAATGGATATGGTCATTGATGAGGGAATGAAAATGATGGCATTTATTGCCTTTGTGATGCTGATTGCTGCAGGTTTTGGAGAGGTGCTTAAAGAAAGCGGGGGGATTGGTGAGTTGGTAAGCACAACAGCTGCCATGGTAGGAGGGAAACTTGGAGGAGCAATATTAATGCTTGTGATTGGCTTACTCATTACGCTTGGAATTGGAACTTCATTCGGCACGATTCCTGTAATAGCAGCTTTTTATTGCCCTCTGTGTGTAGCGCTGGGATTTAGCAGTAGCGCTACAATTTTGCTTTTGGGTATTGCCGGGGCACTAGGGGATGCAGGATCCCCGGCATCTTCAAGCACAATGGGACCCACTTCCGGACTGAATGCTGATGGGCAACATGATCATATTTGGGATACTTGTGTCCCTACTTTTATTGCTTATAATATCCCTTTGATGGTATTTGGTGTTGTAGGGGCTATGATATTGGGATAAATTGTTTTGATAGTTAGATTTCTCTGGAGGGTCTAATCGTGTCCATTGTAAGCCATCCAAATAAAAAGAGGATATACCCTAATATCAAAATAAACCCTCCAATAACTAAAAATAAAGTAATATTGCCTATAAGGTAAAAAATTGCATACCATTTAAAGAGTCCATTGTTTGTAATTATAGATAATTCTGACATGCTTTTATACAGATAAACAAAACAAATAACACTCCCTAATAAAATGATGACAAATACCATAAAAAAGCTTGTAAAAATTCCTGAATTAAATAGAGTAAAACTATTTGAAGATATAGAAAAAATAAATGTAGGTCCTATAATAAAAAGTGCGATAATGATACTTAAACCAATGGCTATGCTTGAAATAAAATAGTTTTTAAAAAGAGTTTTGCTTCCGGAGATTTGGCCAATACGATAAAAAATATACAAAAAAACAACCAAAGAAGCAATCGTAGGGATAATAAAAAATCCCCCTGCCATTCCGATTATACACCCGACCACACCAAGTATTTTCAAAAAAGTGAGATCTTGAGTTTGAGGAGGGGTTGTATCTATAATAAGAAAAATTTCTTTGGCATTTTGTTCTTGAGGAATAAAATCCAGGCGATCCCCTTTTTTGAGAGGATTTTCTTCTCTAATATCTATAGGAGAATAAAGATAACGCTTACCATCATCTCCTAAGATAACTCCATTTGTTAATAATATGCCTTTCATTGCTAAATCCTTTTTATTATTTTAGCAACTTAGTCTCAAAAATGGAAGTTATTCAACGTGTTTGTAGTATGATTTCATAAAATTTACGAGAATATAAATGAAAGAAGATGCCCTCAAGTGGGATAAAAAATACAAGCAAGATTTGATGCCTACAACCCCAAGTGATTTTTTGATAAATTTTGTCCAAATATTACCTGTAGGAAGGGTTTTGGATATTGCTTGCGGGAATGGAAGAAATACAAAATTTTTGGCTCAAAAAGGTTTTGTTTGTGAATGTGTAGATATATCTCAAGTAGGTCTTCTTTCGTTGAAAAATATAAAAAATACAATCCCTATTTGTTGTGATTTGGATAATTATGAGATAAAAACTTTAGCTTATGATGTGATTTTGAATTTTTATTTTTTAGATAGAAGGCTTTTTGAGGGCATCTCAAAAGGCTTGAAATGCGGAGGTGTTTTATTGATGGAAACATTTATAGAAGATAAGGATTTTCCAACAGATATTGCAGCTCAAAAAATTCTTCAAAAAGGCGAACTTGAAAAAGCATTTCATGATTTTGAAATTTTGCACAAACAAGAAAAAATTATCTGCCGAAACCAACAAAAAGCCAAAGTAATTGAATTTGCTGTTAGGAAATCGTAGTGGAAACCTATAGTTTTGCGCAAAAACTCAAAAAAATATTTAATATTGCCCTACCTTCAGGGGCAAATTCATTTTTAGATATTTTTGTCATTGCTATTTCTATGTTTTTTATGGGGAGACTCTCAAGCGAACATATTGTTGCTGTTGGCGTGGGGTTAAATTTTTTCATGCTATTTTATACGATTAACGCGATTTTTTATATCGGAACAAATGCCCAAATTTCAAGATTTTTTGGAGCCAAAGATAAAAAGAATGCTAACTTAGTGTTTTCTACATTGCTGATTGGGTCATTTTTTATCTGCATACCGGTGTTAGGCTTAGCATTTTGGGGGTATCCGAAATTTTTAGATTGGATTGATATGGGGAAAAATTCAAGAGAATTGGCTGAAATTTATTTAAAAATCGTTATTTACTCTTTGCCTGTAATGTTTCTAAAAAATATCATGATTTCAGCTCTTGCTGCTATTGGGGATACGCTTACCCCATTTATGATGAGAATCTTTACTACTGTTATTTGTGTGGGGTTAAATTATGGGCTCATTTTTGGGAATTTTGGATTTCCCAGGCTTGAAATTGTAGGGGCAGGATATGCTAATGTTGCGACTGCTTACTTGGAATTCATTATTTTATTGGGTTTAATGCTCCGAAAATCCGGATTTTTAAGTTTTGAACTCAAATTTCGTTATAGATTTTTTCAAAATGCCCTAAAAATTGGTATTCCTGCAGGGTTGGAGAGATTATTGACATTATTTTCGCTAGTTTTGACAACAAAGTTTTTATCCGGGTATGGAGATAATGTTTTAGCCGGGTCTCAAATTGGGACTCGCATTGAAGCATTTTCATTTATGCCCGGTTTTGGTTTTATGGTAGCAGCGATGGCTTTAATGGGACAAAATCTTGGAGCTAATCGCATTGTTTTAGCAGGAGATTTTATTAAAACAATTTTAAAAATATCTTCCGGAATTATGGGTATTTTAGGTCTCATTATGGCTATTTTTGCTAAAGAATTTTCTTCTGTTTTTGCCACTCAAGAAGAAGTTATCCATATATCTGTGCTTTATCTTTTGGCAGTGGGGTTATCACAAATTCCATTAATCTGGGTATTTGTCCTTGATGGAGCGTTAAGAGGGGCAGGGATTACGAAGATTTCATTATGGATTAATGCGCTGAGTATTTGGACATTTAGAATTTTTCCAATGTGGCTATTGCTCCATTTTGGATTTGGAGTAGAATGGATTTTTGTAATGATTTTTATAGAAACCTATATCCGTGCAGTCATTTTTTGGCTTGTGTTTCGCACAGGAATATGGAAAAAGCCCGGCAAAACTATTTAGAATCAGAATTTTCTTTATTTTCTTTGCAAGTTTTAGGCAATACTTTTTCATGCAAAGATCCTCTTTCCATAATCTGTGAAACAGATCCCGGAATAACCTCGTTATGATCATTAATAAAGGCTCGATATAGATACCCATCAATACATTTTTCGATATGTCGAGGAAATTTTGGAGTTTGATGAGAGACAGGCAGATTGGATGCGTTTAAAAATACAGCAGCCATAACTGAAAAAAATAAAATCTTTTTCATTGAAATTCCTTTGGAATTTGAGTTTGTTTATTGTATCTAAAAGTATTATAGAAAGAATTTAGATGGCATATTTGCCATCTAAAGAAGATTATTTTTTTCTTGCTAAGGCGATGTTTTTAATGTATTGATCGGCAAGATACAATCCATTTCCGTTATCACCCATTAATTTGAGTTTATCAACTATATCTCTAAAAAGAGCTTCTTCTTCATGTTGTTCATTAACATACCATTGTAAAAAATTGAATGTTGAATAATCTTTATTTTTAAGCATATGATCGACAAGTTCATTGATAGAAATAGTGATTTCTTTTTCGTGTTTGTAAGTTTTTTCAAATACTTCAACTAAATTTTTGAATTTATTCTCAGGGGCTTCAATTTTTGCTAACTCTACGTGAGAATCAGTTTCGTTGAGATAAGTTATCAATCTTTTTGCGTGATCGCTTTCTTCTTCTGCATGATCAAACAAAAATAATCCGGCTCCATCAAAACTATTTTCATAGCACCAAGAACTCATACTTAAATATAAATTTGAAGAAAACATCTCCTTTTGAACTTGAGAGTTCAACAACTTAATAACTTCTTTTGTTAACATAATGACTCCTTAATTTTTAAATTTGTATCATAATTCTATCATAAATGAGAATAGAAAAGTAAATGTAAAATAAACATAATTATCATTATTGTTTTTCTTGAAGCCCTATACATTTTTGGTTGCAATTTTTGCCATCACAAACCATTTCACACTGAATGGTTGTAAAGGTTTTTTGGATTTGAGGCTTTTTTTGGGCGCAACCATAGCTTATAAACATTATCATGAAGATAACAATTATATTTTTCATGTAATCCCTTATTGGAAACTTTTGATCACTGAATGGTAAGCAGCTTCAAAAGCTTTGGTTATGGATTGTTTCTTATCTTCTTGAGTGATTTGGGAATCTTGCCCAATGCTAAGAATCTTTTTTCCATCAATTTGTATGGAGTTTTTGCCATCAAATGATTTGGTAGTAGTGGCGTTTTTGAGCCAAAGATGCACTTGGGTTTGGATAGTATTTTGGGATGTGGAGGTGGCAATATTTTCTTTAGAGGCACTTTGAGCAGAGGTTTCATAAGTAATTTTCATTTCATAAGTATCCGCATCTGAGGTTTGAGTTAAAATCAAGCAATGATCTTGCAGATTTTTTTCTAAAAGGGTTTTGAGTAATTCAGGTTTGATTTGGAGATCATTTTTTTCAGATGTAATGGAGTCTAAATGAATTTTTGCAAGCGGGGTAGAACATTTTTGCGTAGGGATTGAGATATTTGGACTTTGTGGTTGGAAACAACCATAGAAAAATAACAAGGCGCCGGTGCCTATTACAAGATGGTATTTCATATGTTTCTCCTTAGTAACAATAGAATTTCACTTTTATTATATCTTAACTTGGATATAATAAAAACATGTTATACCTCAATATTAAGGAGTTTTTATGCCTTTATTAGATAGTTTCAAGGTTGATCATACCATTATGCCGGCCCCTGCTGTAAGGCTAGCCAAAAGTATGCAGACCCCCCAAGGAGATAAAATATCTGTTTTTGATTTGAGATTTTGCAAGCCCAATCAAGATATTTTGAGTGAAAAAGGTATCCACACTTTAGAACATTTGTTTGCAGGCTTTATGAGAGAACATCTCAATAATTCCAAAGTAGAAATTATTGATATCTCGCCTATGGGTTGTCGCACAGGATTTTATATGAGTTTGATAGGAGATCCCAATCCTTATGATGTTAGAGATGCTTGGGAAGCAAGCATGCGAGATGTTTTGAGGGTCAAAGATGAAAAAGACATCCCTGAACTCAATATCTATCAGTGTGGCACAGCAAAGATGCATTCTCTTAAAGAAGCTAAAGAAATTGCTATGAAAGTCTTAGATCAAGGTATAGGCGTGATGAATACACAAGATTTACTATTAAAAGATTTTAAATAACCAAAAATACAAAATATCTTAAAAATTAAAAATAACTTTAATTTGGGGATTATAATCCCCTCTTGAGTATGACTTATTACTTTTGAAGCAATTCCAATAAGCTGCAATTATTTTTATTTTAGTTTATTTCTTGATTATCATTTTAAGCACGCTTAAAATGAATTTCTAAAAATCTTCTTGCTTTGATTTTATGAGAGCCCAAATTAAGAAAATTTTTGGATTTTCTTAATTTGATGGCTTCAAATAACATAAATATCTTTTACATTAAGAATACCGGCAAAAAGCTTAAGATTCAAAATGAATTATTTTGATACTAATTAATCATAAGAAATATTTATTTTAGTGAGACTTTTTAGAAAATAGTTTTTAGCATAATGGAGTATTTTTATATTAAAAGTTGCATGAGGTTTCAAACTCTTGAATTTTTTGGCAAATCAATTGAATTTCTTTTTGGCTGATGTGATTGCCAATAGGGAGACTTAGAATTTCTTTGGCATATTTTTTGGCATTTTTATTTGAGATGACCTTACAATTACAATGAGTTGTGATTATATCCAGACTTCCCAAATCAGAAGGATAATGAATCCCACAAGCTATATTGTTTTGTTTGAGGTGTCTTATCATTGCTTCTCTTTTTCCTTCCCATGAACCTACCATTCTAATAACATACAAATGCCATACGCTATTATCTTCAAAGCCCTCCAAAGAAGGAGGGAGAATATTTTTAAATATACTGAGATTTTCATGATAGATTTTGGCAAGTTGTTGCCGATAGGTATTTGAAGCTTTTAAATATTTGAGTTTGATATTTAGAATTCCTGCTTGGAGGGCATCCAGTCTTGAATTTCTACCGATGAGGTGATGGTTGTATTTATCGTGATTTTTTATACCATGATTAGCGATTTCAAAGCAAGTCTCAAGCAATCCTAAATCATTGCTAATGATAGCGCCCCCATCTCCATATGCGCCGAGATTTTTACTTGGGTAAAAGCTAAAGCATCCTACATCTCCAATACTTCCTATGCTTTTCTCTTCTCCACATACAATCGCCTTTGCTCCATGGGCTTGCGAACAATCTTCGATAATCTTGAGATGATGTGTTTGGGCTATTTGGATAATTGTTTCCATATCGCAAGCTTTTCCATACAGATGCACAGGCATAATAGCAGCTGTTTTTTTAGTAAGCGCATTTTGGATACACAAAGGATCAATCAAATAATCTTCTTTACAATCAACAAATACGGCTTGATGCCCGTTATTGAGGATTGCTTCAGCCGAAGCAATAAAAGAATTCGCAGGTAAAATAATCTCACTATTTGGCTCTAAATTTAAAGCCTTGATGGCAATTTCCAGTGCGTCTGTCCCATTCCCCACCCCAACACAACCTCGGGCTTGCATAAAATGAGCAAAATTAGTTTCAAATTCTTGAAGGTATTTTCCCCCAATAAAGGAGCTTGATTGTAAAATCTCATCCATAATACAATCAATTTCAGATTTTAAATGCGCATATTCTTGGCTTAGATCAAGAAACTTAATTTCCATAAAATTTCCTAAAAAGCCGGGATAATTTCACCTTGATAGGTATCCAGGATAAATTTTTTTACTTCTTTGGTTTGTAAGGCATTTTTTAACTTGATAATAGCAGGTCTGTTTTCATCTCCTTCTCTAACCACCAAAATATTGGCATAAGGGGACTCAATCCCTTCTGTAAAAATAGCATCTTTGGTTTTAAGCCCGGCTTGAAGGGCATAATTTCCATTAATGATAGCTCCATCCAGATCATGAAGAGATTTTCCCAACATGGCAGCATCCAGAGGTTTGATTTTTAAGTTTTTGGGATTTTTGATAATATCAAACTCATTTGCATAGAGATTTTTGGGATCTTTTAGAGTGATAAGCCCTTTATCATGTAACAAAATTAATGCTCGCCCCTCATTGCTAGGATCATTGGGGATACCAATACTGGCGCCATTTTTAAGTTCATTGATTGATCTTATTTTTTTAGAATAAAATCCTAGCGGCTCAACATGAATTTTGGCAATCCCTATGAGATGCAAATTTCTATCTTTGTTTATCTTGTCCAGATAGGGTTTGTGTTGCATGAAATTTGCATCTAAAGATTTATCTGCAAGCGCTAGATTCGGAGTTACATAATCAGTAAATTCAATGACTTTTAAATCTATGCCTTCTTTTTTGAGGGCAGGGATCACAAATCTCAAAATTTGTGCTTGTGGAATGGGCGTAGCACCGACCTTAATAACTTCTGCAGAAAGAATATGGAATGTAGCTATAACCAGCAAAAAACTAATCATTTTTTTCATTTTTTCTCCTTAGGTTTAAATTTTAAAGTATCATATCTTAAAAAGCCGGGATAATTTCACCCTTATATTTTTGTAAAATAAATTGTTTCATTTCAGGGCTTAAAAGAACTTTTGTGAGTTTGTTAATATCCGGGTTATTTTTGTTATTTTCTCTCGTAGCAAGAACATTAGTATAGATAGATTTATCATTTTCGTGAAAAAAGGATTCCTTGATGCTCATCCCTGCTTGAAGGGCATAATTAGCATTGATAACTGCTCCATCAACACCATCCAAAATTTTTGGCAACATGGCAGCTTCTACTTGCTTGAATTTGAGTTTTTTGGGATTTTTGATAATATCAAATTCTGTAGAATCCAGATTTTTGGGATCTTTTAGAGTGATAAGACCATTGTCATTTAAAAGAATCAAAGCTCTTGAATAGTTGGTAGGATCATTAGGCAATGCAATAACAGCGCCATTTTTAAGCTCATTGATTGATTTTGCTTTTTTAGAATAAAATCCTAATGGCACGACATAAATTGGATGGATAGCTGCTAATTTAAAACCTCTATCTTTATTCATCTTTTCTAAAAATGGTTTGTGTTGATAAAGGTTGGCATCACTAGATCCCTCATTGAGTGAAATATCAGGGGTAACATAATCTGTAAAACTTTGGATAATAAGATTCACTCCTTGTTTTGCCAGGATTGGTTTAGCAAATTCCAAAATTTCAGCTGCGGGCACCGGAGTAGCTCCCACCTTTAAATCCCCGCCAAAAGCCAAAGTACTTAAAATAGCGCTCAATAGAATAATTTTGTATCGTTTTATTTGTTTCATTGTTTTTTCCTTTATTTATTTTTTCGTAATCTTTTCAGGATCAAATCGCCACTTGTTTGAATAATCTGCACAAACACAATAATAGTAATAACAGAATAAAACAAGACATCAGGGCGATAAGTTTGATACCCAATCCGAATAGCCAAATCCCCCAGTCCGCCTGCTCCAACTGCTCCTGCCATCGCAGAATATCCAATGAGTGAGATAGTAGTAATAATGATGGCATTACTGAGGGAAGGGAGACTTTCTGCAATCATCATTTTGACAATAATAAATTTGTTAGCCCCCATGCTAAGGGTTGCCTCAATAAGACCTTTATCGACTTCTGCCAAAGCCCCTTCAAAAAGCCTGGCAACAAAAGGGATAGCAGAAATAGACAAAGGAATAATGGCTGCTGTACTCCCAATACTTGTCCCAATAACCAGTCGAGATAAAGGGAGCAATAAAATAATAAGGATAATAAAAGGGAAAGATCTCGCTGTATTGACAATCGCCCCTAAAATTTTATTGAGTGTGGGCATGGGGAGGATAGAGTCCTTTTTTGTAATACATAAAAAAACCCCTAAAGGCAATCCGAATATTACTGAAAAAATACAAGAAAAAAATACCATATAAATGGTCTCTAGCGTAGAGTTATAAATCATATCAAAAATCATTGATTATCTCCTATTTTTTGAATGGTTACTCCCTTTTGTTTGAGATAAGCAATACAATCAGTAATTTTATTCTCTTCCCCATCAAATTTGATAACAAGATGCCCTACATTTTGGGTCGCAAGCTCTTCAATATTTCCTGAAAGGATATTAGCATCAATACCAAAGCGTTTGATAACATCTGAAATAAGAGGTTCATTGGCATTCTCTCCGGTAAAGATAATTTTATATACATGGGTTTTGTCTTTGAGATGGGAGAGAATGTGCTCATTATCACCGGGAGGGAGATAAGAAATAAGCTCCTTGGTAACTTCATGCTGAGGATTTCCAAAGACTTCATGAACTACACCCCGTTCAATAATCTCTCCATTGCTCATCACACACATTTGATTGCAAATTTCTTTGACAACCTCTATTTGATGAGTGATAAGCACAATGGTGAGATTGAATTTTTTTTGAATATTTCTCAAAAGCTCCAGAATTGATTTTGTTGTTTTGGTATCCAGGGCGCTTGTTGCTTCATCGCAGAGTAAAATCTTAGGGTGATTGGCTAACGCCCTTGCAATGGCTACCCTTTGTTTTTGCCCCCCACTTAACTGACTTGGATAAAAATGCGCTTTTTCTTTTAACCCTACAAGATCCAGAAGTTCATCAACCCTTGCAGAAATCTTTTGCTTTTCCCAATGGGCTATTTCAAGTGCGAAGGCAATATTTCCAAATACATCACGAGAACTCAAAAGGTTGAAATGCTGAAAAATCATCCCTATTTTTTGACGTGTTTTTTGTAATTCTTTTGGCTTGAGAGACAAAATATTGGTTTTATCTATAATGATTTCTCCGCTACTTGGCTCTTCTAGACGATTGATAATGCGAATAAGCGTGGATTTCCCCGCTCCTGAATAGCCAATGATCCCCATAATATCTCCGGCTTTGACTTCCAAATCAAGTGTTTTAATAGCACAAAATCCATTTGGATAAGTTTTTGTAATGCTTTTTAGAGTAATAATGGATGCCTCCTTATGAGAAATAAAACTCTGAATAAATGCGAATTCTACTCAATTTTTTATAAACACGATATGTATTTAAATAATATTTTTGAAAATTATAATATAATGTTACAAATATACTCAATATTTATTTTTAAATTTGTAAATTTAGATTAAAAAATAGATTTTTTGATTTATCAATAAATATTCTATAAATAGAGCATATTTTATAAGAAGCCACAAAAGTTAATTTTTGTCAATTTTTGAAGGGCGTTTTTTATGAAAGAAGTTGATAAAGTTATTAAAATAAACTATAGGGAGGATATGAGATCGTTGTTTATAATTTTTAGAGTTTTAGGGTAATAAGAAAGGTATTTTCAAAGAATACCATCCAAGATTTTTGGTAACATGGCAGCTTCTGCTTGCTTGAATTTGAGTTTTTTGGGATTTTTGATAATGCCAAATTCTGTAGAATCCGGATTTCCAGGATCTTTTAGAGTGATAAGACCATTTATTTTGAAAGTCTATTGAATAGACTTTCAAGAAAATCAATTATTTATTTCTATTTAATATCTGCTTCTATACCAACTTCGACTTCTGTCCAAGTTTTCTTACCATGAAGAGCAGCAATTTGTTTATCTGTAGAGAGTGCGATATAAGAGTTATTGAGATCGAAGTCTTTAGACATGTCAATAGTGCCGCTTGCTTTAAATTTTCCATCAGCGAGTGTATATTTTAAAGGCACTTCTTTAGTAACGCCATTGAAAGTAATTTTTGCATTGATAGTTCCGGCGCTGTCATCACCGGTAATTTTTGTAACCTCTGCATGGATTTTTGGATCTTTTAGTTTGGCTTCAAAAGTTCTTTTGATGTTATTATCCCTCATCTTGTCTTTGGTGCTTTTATTGGTAAAACTTGCATCTGCTTTTGCTTTGTCCATGATTTGAGCAATACTCCCATTTGTAGTCGCGAAACTAAACTTAGCATCTTGGATAACACCGGGAACTTTTGTTTTGTTGTTCAATTTATAGCCAACAAAATATATTTTAGTGCTTGCGCTATCAAGAGTAAGGGCAGAGAGGGAATAACCGAATATGCTTATAAAAGTAAGTCCTAATAAAATTTTTTTCATTTCAATTCTCCGTTTTTAAATATAATATTTATTATTATAATATAAATGTGTTAATATAAATCCATATTTTTAGAGCAAGTCTATAAAAATTATTTTGGAATTACCACATTTGCATATCCACTCTAGTTGTTTTATACATACTTTTACCACTTCCGTTAATACTGTATTCTATGGCAAAACCATACTTAATATTTACACTTCCGGAGCGTTTGAGAGATAAACTTTTATAGGCATCTTTGGTAATAGGTAAATTACCTATATTGCTTGAAGCTTGGGGGGGCAATGTCCTGTTGAGTTTGGTTTCTGAAATAAGATCCCCATTGATATAAAGAGCAGCATAAGTAATGGTGATGAAATTCCTTGTGAGATTAGCAATATTGAAATTTACAGATCCTTGAGCAACGTTAAAAGCATTTGAAGTGAGCATAATATCATCATTATTAACCCTCATAGAAGGGACATTGACTTTGGAGAGTATATAGCGTGCAGGGGTGTCTCCATTGTTATTTTGGATATACATATCCGCGCCATATTTCATCAAAAGTGCAATCATATTTCTATCGTGTTTGGCTACTGCATAATGCAAGGGTGTATCCCCTCGAATACTATCTTTGATATTAGGATCTGCCCCTTCTTTCAGAAGAATTTGTGCGAATTTTAAATTTCCAAATTGGACTATTTTGTGCAGGGCTGTTTCTCCATGGCTGAGGGCATTGACTTTGGCTCCTCTATTGATAAGAAGATACAAAATATCTACATTATTTTTGCGTGCAGCATCATATAAAGGAGTGCTGCCTCGAAGCCGTCCATTCACATCAGCGCCCAGATCAATCCCCTTCCTTACTTGCGTGTAATTATTGCTAAAAAGAAGGTAGTCATATTTATTTGCATAAACACTTGAAATAAAAATACAAAAAATACAAAATAAACCAATTTTTTTCATACCTGCTCCTTGTCTATATCTTGAAATGTTTTTTTGCTAATTCTTTGATTTTGCGATAGACACAATCAAAATCTACCCCATAAGTTCTTGCTTGGGCAACTGTGGTAAAAAAGTTTGTATCCCCAATATATCGAGGTAAGATGTGTAAATGGATATGTTCGGGTATGCCTGCTCCACCGGCTTGTTTGATATTCATACCTATATTGATCCCGCTAGCTCCATATTCATACAAAAGTGGGATAGATTTTTGGGAAAGCTTATGGATATGTAGCCATTCTTCTTGAGGTAAAAGTTCAGGGCTATCTGTATGGAAATGAGGGATAATCATAAAATGACCCGGTATGTAAGGGTAGCGGTTCATCACACCAAAACAAATTTCATCTCGATAAAAAACTCTATTTTCTTCATCACGTTCCGGATGTTGGCTAATATCACAAAATGTGCAGTTTTTGTTTTTTGTTCCAAAGTATTGGCTTCGCCATGGAGAGTAGATTGTATCCATATTTTTCTCCTAAATATAACTTGGGGCATCATTGGCAAAAAGTATCAAATCCCCTTCATGCGTGCTTGCTTTTAAGATATTCTCCAGTTGTGTTTTATCTTTGAGAATAATTTTTTGTGGGTTTTGAATATGTTTTGATAAAAGATTTGAATTTAATTCTCCTGTGATGACAGCAATATCAAATACATCATCAATAGCCTTGGCTAAAGTGATATTAGAGCTTTCATCACTTTCAACGAGTCCGGGTGTAATGATAATCTTACGTTTTTCATACAGACTTGAAAGCCTGATAGCCTCAAGCATACCTTTTAAATTTCCATTAAAGCTATCGTCAATAATAATTTTTTGATTGACAGTGAGTAGATTGAGGCGATGGGGCACGGGTTGGAGTCGTGAAATACATTTTTGAATATTAGCAATAGGGATTTTGAGTGCATGAGCAACCAAAATAGCCCCACTGATATTGGTAATATTAAATGTCCCTAATATTTTTGTTTGGAATAAATGCCACTCATCTTGGATTTTCATTTCAAATGAAGTTCCCTCAAGCGTAGCCAAGATATTTCTAAGTTCATTGGGAAAGGTTTCAATCATGGATTTTTTCTCTGCCGGAATAGACTCGGGAATTGTGTTTTTTTCATAAACAAAAGCTTTTTTGAGGTTTTTAGAATCCAGAAGTTCAAATTTTGTTTGGATGATATTTTCAAAGGTTTTAAAATATTCAATATGTTGGGCTCCAATTTCTCCGATGATAGCATAATGGTGTTGGAGTAACGAAGTAATTTCTTTAATATCTCCTTTTTGTCTGGCCCCTGCTTCTGCAATATAAATATCAGTGCCAAAATCCATATTTTTGTTGATATCTTCCATCAATCCCTTTAACGTATTGACACTTCTTGGAGTGGCATATACATTGTATTTGTCTTGGAGGATCTGATAAAGGAAGTTTTTGATACTTGTCTTGCCAAAACTCCCTGTAATGGCTATGATTTTTAAGGATGCCATGAGGGTTAGCTTGTCTTTTGCCATTTGTCTATAGCGATTAATAAGAAGGCTTTCATAGAGTTTTGAAAATATATAGCCAAAAGGAAGAGGTAAAAGATAGAGAAAGTGAAGGCTTTGATTGAAATTTTTATAAACAAGGGTAAGGACTTCATTGAAGCTCATAAATGCAAAGCAAATCGCAAAAAATCGGATCACACGTTTGGTAAAAACCAATCTTTTATCTAATTTTGTTGCCCAAATGGTCAAAAGAGGTATTTGTATCAAATATAAATAAAGGTAGAAAATAATATTTTTTTCATAAAAACCACAGATCAAAAAAACACACACAGGCAGGATAAAATGGAGTGTATGCCATCTTTTTTTATGGTGTTTTGTAAAGATACGATAAAGGCTATAGTTATACCACTGCAAATTTGTGATCAGATAATAACTGATACAAAATATAAAAAGCCATCTGGAGATTATATCAATTGCTTCTGTCCAATTCATTGTTATTCCCGTTATTGTAAGATTTCAAATGTTTTTAGTTGTTTATGGGTAACAACATGGAAGTGTATTCCTTCTACTTTTGCTTTTTGAGGACCTATTTTTAAGGCAGATAAGAAACACTCCAGTTTATCTTCTTCTCCACAAGCATAAATTTCCACGCTTCCATCTTTCAGGTTTTGAGCACTGCCGGTTATTTGAAGTTCGTCTGCTTTTTGTTTGGAAAAATTTCGATACCCTACTTGTTGGACTATTCCACGCACTTGAATTTGAATAGTTTTTTTCATTCTATTTCCTTATGGTGATATTTTTCATCAATTATTTTACCTTGTTTGAGGAAAAAATAATGATCCCCTTCCAAAACAAAAAATCGATTATCCCTCATGAGTTTGGCGATTTTTTCCCCTGAACTTAGGGGAGTAGCCAAATCATCTTTTCCCCAAAAAATAGTTGCTTTTTTATTAGAACTTGCATAAATATCACTAAAATCTTCATCAACAACCTTCTTGAATACTGCATACATGGCTTCATTGAGATTATTTGCATCTGCGCTTCTGAGAGCATTTGATTTGATTTTTAGGATTTTAAATATTTTAGCCAGCATGATTTTTACTTTGATTTTCAAAGGCTTGGGGGTAGGGATTCCTGCAGAACTCAAAAGAATAATTTCATGGCATTGGCAAAGAAGCGCTACTTTTCCTCCAAAACTATGCCCCACAATAATATCAGGAAAAATACCGACACAATTAGCAAAGCTGTCAATAATGGCTGCATAATCAAGTGTAGAAATAACAATATGATTGGGAGTGTTTCCAAACCCGGGCATATCCACATAAAAGTGATTGTAATCACTAAAAGTATCTCTAAAAGCAAGCTCCATGACTTCTTTGTTGCTTCCCCAGCCATGTAAAAAAACAATATTTTTTTGGCAATGGTGATGAGAAAATGTATAAGAAATTTCAAATTCATTGCCATTATAGACAATCAATCGCTTTGCCATTATTTGCCTTTGGCTCTTTGGATTTTTTCTATATATTGATAAGAAACCTTGATAGATTCTTTTTTGGGAAGGTTGAGACTAAGATTTTCAAGTGTATCTGTAAAATTATCAAAAAGATAGTTTGCCATACTTCCGGGAATGGGATTGATTTCATTTAGAAAAACCTCATTTTCAATGACAAAAAAATCACAACGAATCAATGCCCCTTCAAATTTGTTTGTATAAATTTTTTTGAAAGCCTCTTGAATTTTTCCTTCAAGCTCTTCGGAAATATCAGCTTTGATGGCTTGTTGAGTGCGAGAAAAATCAAGGTATTTGTTTTCGAAATTCAATAAATCTTTTTTGTCAGGCTCTTCAATCATAGAAAAAATAAATTCATTATCGCCTATTTTACATCCGGCAAGATTATACTCTTTCACCCCTTTTATGAAAGGCTCAATCAAAACTTCATTATCAAACTCAAAGGCGCAATCAAGCCCATAATCAAGCTCTTCTTCTGAAGCAATCACATGAACCCCAATAGAACTCCCTAATCGGTTTGGCTTGGCAATCATGGGAAAATCACTTTTTATATTTCTCAAACTATCCTTGCCTAAGAGTTTAGAAGGAAGAGTTTTTACTCCTTTTTCTTTGGCATATATTTTAGTGAGATGCTTATTGAAACTCAACACACAAGCTTCTATACGAGGTCCTATAAAGGATATTTTATAAAAATCCAAGAGTGAAGCCAAAATGCCATCTTCGCCATCTCCGCCATGAATAAGATTGAGAAGCATACCTACATGAAGAGGTTTTTTTCCAAAAAATGAAGAGAGATAAAAACCACCTAAATTCATTTCTATTTGTCTGCATTTTTTATATTCTCCGCAGGAGAAGAAACCGGATTTCATGTTTTGAGTTTCAATCAAGAAAAAGTGGTGAGTACTCTCAAGAAAAATAAAATACTCAATCTTATCTTGAAGTATTTTTTTGAGTGAAATAGCGCTTACAATGCTAATTTCATGCTCCCAGCTCATCCCGCCAAATAAAATACTAAATTTCAAAATTTATCTCCTGCTGTGTGAATTTATCTATGCTGTGAGTTTATCTAAAAAATACTTAATTTTTATATCACCGGAATGAAACACAAGAGATAATTTTAACATTCAAAAAATATTACGGAAGTATTCAAAACATACCATTGCTCATAAAAATCAAAATGATTTAACTTTTATTATGCGCCTATTAATATCTGCCCTCTACCCCTAAGGATAAGAGCAGATATTTTAGAGTGTTTTTAAGATGATGTCATTGAGTCTGTTAGCAAAATCTTTAGCATTTTGAATAGATCCTGATTCTAAAAGTTTCGCGCTATCATACAGAAGATGCGCTGTATTAGCAAGCAACTCTTTGTCTGAGTTGTCTTTGAGTTTTTCCAAAATAGGGTGGTGGATATTTAGCTCCATTGTCTTTTTTTGAGGAGGTAAGTTTTGACCCATCTGAGCCATCAAATTTGCCATCATGGGATTTTGTTCTTCACCCACAAGGGCTACCGGAGAATTGAGAGAATTAGAAAGTGTAATGTCTTTGACTTCTTCTCCCAGTACTTCTTTGAAGGATTTGATGAGGTTTTCAAAAGATTTCCGAGTTTCTTCATTGATTTTTTCAGCGCCCAATTCTTCAAGTGTTTGGCTTGCATTGGCATCTTTAAGGGCTGTTTTGTCATATTCGCCAATACCCGGAATTACAAAACCATCTACTTCATCTGCCATCAACAAGACTTCATAACCTTTTTGAGTATATTTTTCCAAAATAGGAGAAGCCCTTAAAAGATCTAAATTTTCACCTATCATATAATAAATGCTTTTTTGATCTTTGGGCATTTTTTCTTTATATTCTTTCAGAGAAATCATATCTTTTTGAGTAGAAGTATGGAATCTCAAAAGCTCCAGAATTTTGTCTTTATTTTCATAGTCCCCATAAAGTCCTTCTTTGAGAACCTTGCCAAATTGAGTATAAAATTTTTCATAAGCTTCTTTATCCTGAGTGATATTTTGTATTTCTCCTAATATTTTTTTTGTAGAAGCCGATCGGATATTAGCAAGTATTTTATTTTGTTGGAGAATTTCTCGACTGACATTTAAGGGTAAGTCTTCACTATCTATTACCCCTTTGATAAATCGTAAGTATTGAGGGAGTAATTCTTTATCATCATCAGTTATAAAAACACGTTTTACATAGAGTTTGACTCCGGATTTATAATCTACACGATAAAGATCAAATGGGGCTACTTGAGGGATGAAAAATAAAGTGCTGTATTCTAATGTCCCCTCAACTTTGGTGTGAATCCATTTCATAGGTTCGCTATTATCATGGGCAAAGCTTTTGTAAAACTCTTTATAATCATCATCCTTGAGATCATTTTTACTCACTTTCCAAATGGCTTTAGCTGTGTTGATCCGGTCTTTTTTATCTTCTTTGATTTCTTTTTTATCCTCTCCTTCGCCCTCAAAATTGGTTTGGGTGTAGTTGAGGTAAATAGGGAAGGGGATATGCTCAGAATATTTTTTAACAATATTTTCTATCTCCCATTTGCTTGCAAAATTAGCATCTTCTTCTTTGAGATAAAGGGTGATTTGCGTGCCTTGTGTGTCCTTTTTGCAAACAGAAATTTCATATTCACCCTTTCCGTCACTCACCCAAGCATAAGCTTTGTCTTCCCCTGCTTTCTTGCTCTGAACAATCACTTTGTCTGCAACCATAAAAGCTGAATAAAATCCCACGCCAAATTGCCCGATCAAAGCTGAGTCTTTTTTCTTATCCCCACTCAGAGAGGACAAAAAACTTTTTGTACCTGATTTGGCGATAGTCCCCAGATTATCTGTCAATTCTTTTTCATTCATCCCAATCCCATTGTCTTCGATACTAAGAGTCTTTTTTTTCTCATCAAAGCTAAGCTCAATGCGAGGATCAAAATTTAAATCTTTGAGTTTCTCATCTGTTAAAGTTAGATAATTAAGCTTATCTAGGGCATCTGAAGCATTTGAGATCAATTCTCGCAAGAAGATCTCTTTATGAGAATAAAGCGAATGGATCATGAGATCCAGAAGTTGGTTAATTTCAGTTTGAAAGGTATGTTTTTTGCTCATTTGAAGCTCCTTATGGATAAAATTTCCGGCAATTATAGCAGATAAATGCCACAATTCAAAATATTTATATCAATTATATTAATATTATTTAGTCTTATTATATAAAGTTTTATTAGTCAATAGACATTAGAAGGAGTTATTTTGAAGTCCGGAAACCCTTAAAGTATTATGATTTTATTTTTAATATTATCTTGAACAAAAATTGATCAAATTATGAATTTTATGTCAAGATTTGAACAGCTATTAACTAAATGGGATTAAAATTTCTCCGCGATCTAGTTATCATTATTAAGAAAACTACTTCACAGAAGAAAATTTCATATTAAAAAGGAGAAAAGATGAAACTCAATCCAAAAGAGTTAGATAAGCTAATGCTCCACTATGCCGGGGAATTAGCCAGGAAGAGAAAAGAAAAGGGCATTAAGCTTAATTATGCTGAAGCAGTGGCTTTGATTAGTTCTGAAATTATGGAATTAGCCAGAGAAGGTAAAAAATCAGTAGCTGATTTGATGAGTGAAGGTAAAAAGATTCTAAAAGCTGATGACGTTATGGACGGAGTAGCAAGCATGATTCATGAGGTTGGAATTGAGGCAGGTTTCCCTGATGGGACTAAATTAGTAACCGTTCATACTCCTATTGAAGACAATGGCAAATTAACTCCGGGTGAATTTATTCTAAAAGAAGAAGATATAGAGATCAATAAAGGTAAAAAATCTATTGAAGTAAAAGTTACCAATAAAGGGGATAGAGCCGTCCAAGTAGGATCTCATTTCCATTTCTTTGAAACAAATAAACTTTTAGATTTTGATAGACAACAAGCTTATGGTAAAAGACTCGATATTCCTTCCGGAACATCTGTGAGATTTGAACCCGGCGAGACCAAAACAATATCTCTTATTGATGTAGGCGGGAATAAGCGAGTATTTGGCTTTAATAATTTAGCAGATTCTCAAGTCAATGAAGACAACAAACAAAAAGCAATACAAAATGCTAAAGCCAATGGCTTTTCTAAATAAGGAGTGACAATGACAAAGATATCCAGAAAACTATACGCTTCCATGTTTGGTCCAACTGTAGGCGATAAGGTCCGTTTAGCAGATACTGAATTATTTGCAGAAATCGAAAAAGACTATACAACTTATGGTGAAGAAATCAAATTTGGCGGAGGAAAAACTATCCGTGATGGGATGGCCCAAAGTGTGAGTGCAGATACTCATGAGCTTGATTTGGTGATTACCAACGCAATGATTATTGATTACAATGGTATCTACAAAGCAGATATTGGTATCAAAGATGGAAAAATTGCAGGTATTGGCAAAGCAGGCAATAAAGATATGCAAGATGGTGTTTGTGGAAATATGACTGTGGGAGCAGCTACTGAAGCGCTTGCAGGCGAAGGTATGATTATTACAGCAGGAGGGATTGATACTCATATTCACTTTATTTCTCCCCAACAAATCCCTACCGCACTCTATAGTGGGATTACTACAATGATAGGTGGGGGAACAGGTCCTGCTGATGGCACAAATGCGACAACTTGTACTCCGGGCAGATGGAATCTCAAAGAAATGATCCGTGCAGCCGAAGAATATACAATGAACTTGGGCTTTTTTGGTAAGGGCAACAGCTCTAATGAAGCTGCCTTAGCTGATCAAATAAAAGCCGGTGCTTTAGGGTTGAAAATTCACGAAGATTGGGGCTCTACTCCTTCTGTTATCAACCATGCTTTGAATGTTGCTGAAGAATACGATGTGCAAGTAGCTATCCATACAGATACTCTCAATGAAGCCGGTTGTGTTGAAGATACTATCAAAGCTATTGGTGGAAGAACAATCCATACATTCCACACAGAAGGTGCAGGAGGCGGGCATGCTCCGGATATTATCAAAATTGCCGGTGAGCCTAATATCCTCCCTGCTTCTACAAACCCAACCATTCCTTTTACCAAAAATACAGCCGATGAGCATATGGATATGTTGATGGTATGCCACCACTTAGATAAAAGGATCAAAGAAGATGTCGCTTTTGCAGATTCCAGAATTCGTCCGGAGACCATTGCAGCTGAAGATGCCCTCCATGATATGGGGATATTCTCTATCACAAGTTCAGATTCTCAAGCAATGGGACGTGTAGGCGAAGTTATCACAAGAACTTGGCAAACTGCGGACAAAAATAAAAAAGAATTTGGCAAACTCAAGGAAGAAACAGGTGAGAATGACAACTTCAGAATCAAACGCTATGTTGCCAAATATACTATTAACCCTGCTATTGCTCATGGAATTTCTGAATATGTAGGTTCTGTAGAAGTAGGTAAATTTGCTGACCTTGTTATGTGGCATCCTGCATTTTTTGGAATAAAACCTGATATTATTATCAAAGGTGGAATGATTGTGGCTGCCAGAATGGGTGATCCAAATGCTTCTATCCCTACTCCTGAGCCTGTGATATATCGTGAAATGTTTGGGCATCATGGAAAAGCCAGATTTGATACAAGCATTACTTTTGTTTCCAAAGCTGCTTATGAAGAAGGTATCAAAGAAAAATTAGGGCTTGATAGAGTGGTTCTCCCGGTCAAAAACTGCCGCAATATCACCAAAAAAGATATGAAGAATAACGATGTTATCACTCATATTGAAGTCAATCCGGAAACTTATGAGGTCAAAGTAGAAGGTAAAAAGGTTACATCAAAACCGGCACAAAAACTTAGCCTCGCACAACTTTATAATTTGTTTTAATTGTATCCTCCTTCCGGAGGGTATGAGACATTTTGATTATTTTAATTATTTCAAAAAAAGGATCTATTTATGTTAGGACTTGTATTGATGTATGTAGCCATAGTTTTGATGAATAATGGCTTGTGCCGTTTGATGAAAGCTGATGGCAAAAGCACGGCTGTAATGAATGTGTTTGCAGGTTTGCTTTCTGTCGTCGCTAATATTATTGTGATTGTTCATGGAGACTTCCAAAACAATATTGTAGATTTGTATGCTGCGGCAACCGGCTTATTATTCGGCTTCACTTATTTATTTGTAGCCATTAATAATATCTATAATCTTGATTGGAGACCTTATGGTTGGTATAGCCTTTTTGTAGCTATCAACTCTCTTCCTGCTGCGTATTTAAGCTATATAAGCGGCACTGAAGAAGGCTTTTGGTTTGCTATTATTTGGCTCTTATGGGGACTTTTGTGGCTTACCGGTTGGATCGAAACCGTGCTTAAAAAAGAATTGCCATGGGTGCCTTATCTGGCAATCTTTGAAGGTATCGTTACAGCTTGGATTCCCGCATGGCTTATTATCACAGGCTATTGGGGTTAATCAAAGATGCTTATTTCACGCTTGGAGGGTAACCTCCATAGCTACGATATTTCGAAGTTCAAGATTGACACTATTGATATCCAATGGTATGATACAAGGAAAAAAATCGCCAGATGGAAAAGCAGAAATGGCAAAGATGTTGCTATGAAGCTAACAGATGCTCCAAAAATGGGATTATCACAAGGGGATATTCTCTATCAAAAAGGAGATGAGATTTTAGCCATTAATATTTTACCTGCTCAAGTTTTATGTATCTATGCTCAGAGTTCTCAAGAAGTGGCAAAAATATGCTACGAAATAGGTAACCGCCATAGTGCGCTTTTTTTTGGTGAGGATGCTTTTGAGTTTAGGACACCATTTGAAAAACCCCTAAAAGCTCTCTTTGATAAGCTAAATATCAAAAATAGTGTCTTAAGCGCAAGATTGGATTCTGCTTCCAGAATTTCTGTAAGCATGGCGCATGCTGAACCAAATGTGGCTATCAAAGAAAGCCCTGATTTTAAAATCACTTTGTATAAGCAAAAGGAGGAATAATTGGCACTCAATAAAGATTTTTTACTTTTACAAATCAATGATGCACTTTTTCCTATCGGGAGTTATACGCACTCCTTTGGATTAGAAAGTTATATTCAAAAAGGCGAGGTTATCAATAAAGATACAGCTTTTTCTTATTTGCATGCCAATCTCTCAACACAGTTTCTTCATACTGAACTTTTGAGTCTCAAGCTTGTTTATGAAAATGCTTTGAAAGAAGATTTATCTTCAATCCTTGAGATTGAAGAGATCGTAAGCGCTTCTACCTCCCCTTTAGAGTTGCGTCATGCTAACACTAAGCTTGGAGCCAGATTTTTAAAAACCATTGCAAAAATGCGCTTACCTGCCAAAGACTTTTTTCAAAAATATCTTCAAGCTTCTGTAAATTCCACTCATTCAAGTGCCTATGGGGTATTTTGCGCTACTATGGACTTAGATTTGGCTGGAAGTATGCAGCATTATTTGTATGCCCAAAGTTCCAATATGGTAACTAATTGCGTCAAAACAATCCCTCTCTCTCAAAATGATGGGCAAGAAATATTGCTAAAACTACAAGATACCTTTGTAGATATTCTTTGTGCTTCGGACACTCTTGATCGTTCTTTTTTATGCGCTTCAAGTATCCATAATGATATAAAAGCCATGCAACATGAAAGTCTTTATTCACGGCTTTATATGTCTTGATCTCAAAATTAAATTAAAGGAAAAATATGGTAAAAATTGGAATATGCGGACCCGTAGGTAGCGGCAAAACAGCACTTATTGAAGCTCTTACAAGAATGATGAGTGACAAATACAGCATAGGCGTGATTACCAATGACATCTATACCAAAGAGGATGCTGAGTTTATGAGTAAAAATTCTGTCCTTCCCGCAGAGAGAATCATCGGTGTAGAAACAGGCGGATGCCCTCACACAGCTATCAGAGAAGATGCATCAATGAATCTGGAAGCCGTAGAAGAAATGATGAAAAGATTCCCTGATATTGAGATCATGCTTATTGAAAGCGGAGGAGATAATCTCTCAGCCACTTTTAGCCCGGAATTAGCTGATGTAACTATTTTTGTCATTGATGTAGCCGAAGGAGACAAGATACCCAGAAAAGGCGGACCGGGGATTACCCGATCAGATCTTTTAGTGATCAACAAAATTGATCTTGCTCCTTATGTGGGGGCTGATCTTGGTGTAATGGAGCGTGATTCTAAGAAAATGCGAGGGGAGAAGCCCTTTATTTTTACAAATATCAGATCCAAAGAAGGCGTAGATAAAATCATCGCTTGGATCAGCAAAAATGCCCTTTTAGAAGATCTTAAAGATTAGACCGGAATTTATCAATAAAACAAATAGGATAATCAAAGATTGAGCACTCTGAGAAGATCTCTACAATGATTACAAAAAGATTAGACCAAAAAAGGGATAAAATGACCAATTACGCACAAGAGAGTAAATTATCATTCAAAACCAAACTAGACCCAAGAGGTAAATGTATTCTTGAAGATGTTTTTTTCACCCCGCCCCTAAAGTTGATGCCCCCTTTTTATGAAGAAGAGGATAGGGCAAATTTGATGCTTATATCTGTAAGCGCAGGGTTGATGGAGGGGGATAATCAAGAAATAGATCTCGAGATTGGCAAAGATTGCAACCTCAAACTTAGTTCCCAAAGTTTTGAGAAAATCCATGATACAAAAGATGGGTTTGCTTCCAGAAATACCCGTATTCATGTGCATTCAAATGCTACTTTTGATTTTGCCCCCTTGCCGATTATCCCTTTTAAAAATTCTTGTTTTAAGGGCGACACTACGATTACTCTTGAGCCTTCTTCACGGCTTTTTTATAGTGAGATTATTTGTGCGGGGCGAGTAGGGAGAGATGAAATCTTTGAGTTTAGAAGTTTCAGCACCGGGCTAAAGATTTTTTTACAAGAGAAATTAGTATTTTTTGACAATACAATTTTAGATCCCCAAAAGACAGAGCTACGAAATAAATGTCTTTTTGATAAATATACCCATTACCTCAACCTTGTGATATTTGACCCTTCTGTATGTATTCAAAATATTCGAGAAATTCTCCAACGCACCCATTTGAATGCAGGAGTGAGTGAGTTAGCCTATAATGGGGGAATATGTCTGAAGGCTTTGAGTGATACTTCTGAGGATTTGTTGTTGCTTCGTGATAGTGTTTGCAATCTGAGAAAATAACTCCCGGATCTCATCAAAATCCTTTGGGATATCAACAAACGGATAAGCCCGGAATATTGTTGATTGAAAAAAACATTTCTATAAAGTGTGTCAAAATCATCTCAACAGAGTCTTGATCGCCTTTTATAGGAGACAAAATATCTTTAATGAGTAATGAGTCCTGTAAAAATCCCCTTTATTAATTTGGACATTTTCTATAAAGAAAAATTTGGAGACTACAGACAATACACCCAAGAAGAAGTCCCGGAAGCCTCAAGAGAACTTTCTATGCTAAGAGAAAATTATTTTAGAAATAATCAAAGTTTTGTAATGGAAAAAATCATTCAAACCCCTGATTCTCCGGATAAGCTACTCCAAAAAGCCAAATTCTATGGCTTTGAAACTTCATTGTTTGATATTGGCACTAGTGATACACTTCAAACTTTTGTTTGTTTTTGTGTTTGAGATAGTATCCGGGCATGTTTGGATCTCAAAAATATGGATACCTTAATTTTTCAGGTTTATTTTATTTGTGTTTGAGAGTCTTTTGGAAACTCTATACTTGCAGATTTTATAAACTTTTCAAATCCCAAATATCTCCAAATATTTTTATCCATCAATATAAAAATCTTTCAATAGGATTTTATTATATTTATAAGAACGAACGCTATGAGATAAGTAGCTTTATATTTTTTGCTATAATGATGGCTTTTAGGTTTTTTATAAAATAACTAAAAACTAAAATCACAATACAGAGTCATAAGAACCATCAAAAACTATAAACAATGACTCTTTATGCTAAATAATGCCGGGAAATTTTAATAAATACAGAGATTTGTTTGATAAACTTTGAAGCCTGCAAGGAAAGGGATTTTATGAAAATCACGAAAACTCCAAAACCATTTTTTATCTTAGCCATTGGTTGCGCACTCTTGGTGCTTTTTGTCTTAGAGACTTATAGCATTGTCTCTCATGCTCTTTGGGTAGAGAAATGGGATACTTTTATCATCGCGCATATTCGCCATACCATCACGCCTGCTCTGACTTTTTTGATGAGGTTTCTCACTCATTTGGGATCTACAGAGACTATTGCTATATTGAGTATTTTTATCATTATTATTTTGTTTTGGAATAAGTATTTTAGATTGGGTTTATGGTTTGGGGGCACGATCATAATTTTCGGAGTGCTTCTGAAATACCTCAAGGTTTTACTCGCTCGCCCTCGCCCTGATAGCGCTACTTGGTTAGCTCATGCCTCAGGGTTTAGCTATCCCAGCGGGCATGCAAGTGCGACAAGTCTTTTTTGCACACTCATAGCTTTGTTTTTAATAGCCAACCCGATGAATATTTCTACGAAGATTTTCATTGGTTTGCTTGCTTTAGCCATGACTTTTTTGATCATGTTTTCTCGTATTTATTTGGGGGTGCATTACCCTACAGATGTGCTTGGGGGGTTTTTATCGGGTGGGGGCATAGGGTTTATTGGAGTAGGGAGTTATTTGTTGTTCCTTCCCTCGTTTAAGCGTGCAAAATCTTAGCCAATAACTCTTAAGAGGATTTTGTAACCCAAAATTCAATTTACTTCAATAACAATATTTTTACCCGGGAGATATTTGAATTCTCTTTTAAATACCGTTATTTTATTGAGTTTAAAAAATACCAAAAAATATATTTGATCAAAAATGTCTCAAGAAGTTATTAAAGACCCTGAAAAAATCATTTTGAAAATATCAGATATTAGCGCTTTTGAAAGATTAAAAGACAAATGAATGATTTTAGCGCGCTTCCTCAGGATGGCAACCAATTTATTATCACATTTTTGATCCGACATCTGAGATGACATGATCGTCTCTCAAACTTCTTGATGTTATGTTATTAATATGAAATTTAATCATAAAAAATTTAAATTATTTGAAGTTTAAAAATTTATAATCCAAGTAAAATAAATATTCAAAAATATTTTTTGCAAATTTCTCAAAAATACCGGTTTTTTTCATTTACTTTCCATTTACCTTATATTCACGGAGTTATCAAAAATACAAAAATACATATTGTATTTAATAAATTATTTCCTTCACTTTCTTTTACCTTTCTCAAAATCTCCCTATTTTTTTCATAAAGTTACATTTTTATTTTTATCTCAAAATTTTCTCCCTATAAGAATCAAAACAATCCCAAAATACGATACTCCCAAAAAATTCAAACAATAATATTTATCATCAATATTTTTAAATATATCTTCTATCTCACCCCCCCCCCCCCCAGAATTTTTAAGTATTTTTTTATCTTAATAGTGATTAAATGCTAAAAATAAACTTAGAGTAAAGACTGCTCTATAGATTTTTAGATAAAAAGGATTCTTATGACGTTTAAAGGTAATAAAGATAATAAAATCATCACAAAGTTTGACATCAATGGTGCTTCCGGCTATTGTAGCGAGGATTTGGCAGCCCGAAGAAACCAAACTAACCTACCAAGCAACGAAATCAAAACCGCTCAAGCCAACCATACCTCAAACAAGCTAAGCCAACGAGATCAAACCCGACTAAACCAAAGCCAAGCCGGCCAATCAAGCTGTGATATGCTCACCCCCCCCCCCCCACAATACGCTCAAAAGCCCTATATTCATGTCTCTAACGATCCGCAGAGACTCCAAGAATCCCAGTCCCACACATCTAATCCATACTCTCAAGCTAAGCCTTCCAAGAAAGCTTTTGCCCCTTTAGTTTCTTTGGTCCTTTCAAGTCTCTTGCTCTCTTTTAGCGCGGAGGCATTGCACGCAGCAGATACCAACACAGCCATCAATGAGTTTCTCTATAGCCCCAATAATATCTCTTGCTCTATAGATTCCGGCGTCCCTTGCGCGATCATCAGCTATACCGCACCCGGTAGTACGACCCTTGCAAAATACACAAATTTCAATGATATGTTCCAACTCTACATAAAAGATTATACCTCTGCTGCAAAACATGCTACCCTCACAGTCAAAGACTCTGTTATTGTTGTTGATGATTCTGACACTATTGCGGGAGCATATCTCCCCAGAAAAGAAAGCAACTATGCCGGGGTTGATTTTGTGAATAAAGGTATTTTGTCCTTTTCAAGCGGTGCGTATATGAATGCTACTTTTAAAAATTCTGCGCTAAAAGGGAATTTGGCTTCTTATGTCTCCCAAAATGGTAAAGGAGGAGATAAAAATCATGTAGTTATCCCCCATACCATAACCTTTGAGGGGAACTATGAGGGCAACTCCGATGTTGCTGTGAAAGGCTATGCACTCCTGGGCAATCTTTATCTGGGGGCGAATACTTCTAACATAGTCTTTGATAGCGCTAAGATGAAGGGGAATATTTACAATATGGGTACTTGGTATGATGTTAATGAGAAGTCTCCCATAAATGACGCCAATATTGTTTTTCAAAACAACTCTACTCTTCGAGGCAATATCGGAGTAGGGCAATATGCTGAGAGATCTTATCTCAATATCACATTTGATAATTCTACTTGGAATGGATCTATTAACACAAGTTGGGGAAATTATAACTTCGTTTTTAAGAACCACTCTACCATGACCGGAGAGTATGTCAATACGACCAATGCAACTTGGAATTGGAAAGTAGAAGATTCCACACTCAACCTCACCAGAGCAGAAGTAGGCAATTGGGCAAATTTTGAACTTAATCTCAAAAACTCTACCCTCAATCTCAAAAATGCTTCTAACCAACCCATCTCAGTGAAAGTTGGCGGGACCGGGGATTTTAAACTCAATCTGGATAATTCAAAAGCATATGGTCTCAAAGGTCTTAATCTCAATGGATCTAAGCTATTCACCATTACTCTGGCTAATAATTCTATTCTCACTTTGGATGCTTTTAGCGATGTTGCTGCCGCAGATAATTCCATCGGTCTGACCAGTTTAAGAGGCAAAAGCGCTATTACTTCTGACACTACCAAAATCCTCAAATACCAACAAGGAAAATTCATCTTAGATGTCGATGCAAATTCTAACATTTCCAATCTGGATACAATCTATATGGGAGGGAATCGCTCTAGGATCACTATCAATCTCAAAGGACACCATTGGGATAACAAACTCATCCTCTCTGATCACAACGGCATCACTTATAACTACAACCTTGATGAGGGCGCTTCTTTCAATACGGGCTTCCAAGATAATGAGAGCGGAGAAATCGCTAGCAATGAAACTCTCAATCTCTCTGCAAAAAACAAATCCACCTTCAAGCACAACGTCATCAACAATCAAGGAACTATACAAGGTAGTTTTGATGATTCTTATATGGAGAATCAATTTGTCCTCAAAGCAGGGACTACGAATGTTAGTTTTGCCAACAACTCCCAAGCCAGAGACGATTTTAACATCACCGGAGGGAATAACACCATTAGTTTTGCTTCAGGATCGCGTATGAAAAAGGATATGGCTGTTTCCGGAGGGACTACGAATGTTAAGTTTGATGGGAGTGGCACCGGAAATGACGCTACTTCCAAACTCAAATCTACCAAAGGAGGCACACTCAATGTCTCTGCGACCAATGGCGCTTATCTCCAAGGCCAAGTCCGATCTGAAGGGGGGATTACCATCTTGACCCTGGATAATGCCACTGCTGATGGGGTAGGCTATACGGGTGATAGTGGTGGGCAAGATAGCTATACCATGTATCTGAAAAATGGGGCAAAACTGGGGAGTTTTGGATTTGATGGGAGTAAGGCTACTGTCGTGGTCGATGGCGCTTATGTGAAGAACTTTGTCAATGGGACTTTCCCCGGAGCTAAGGGCACAAACTTTAGTCTCAGTGGGAAAAACTTGGATATGGTGAGTGATAGCAAGTATGGAGAGGGAAGTATTGATGCCTCTAATCCCAATGATTTCTCCACCGATCCTTCCAAAGCCAAAAATGACATCACCCTCTCTGATTCTAAACTCAACCATCTGTATCTCTCAAGATCTACAGCCAATGTTAGCCTCACAAATACAAGTTTTAGAAATTTCTACAATACTCACAAAACCTCTGTTTTTTCTATTACCAACACAAAAGCAGGTCTGGATATGGGAGATCTCAACTTGTGGGGCAAACTCAACTTAAAAACCACACTCTCTAATATAGGAGCTATCCACAACCATGATGCCAACTCTACTCTTGATCTTGGGCTTACTGTAGGCAAGAGTATTGGCAAAATCGATGGAGTTACCTACAGAGAAGATGGATCTAAGAACAAAGCCGGGGCTAGCGTGGTTACAGATACTGCATTTAGCGGTAAAAGTCTCAGCGCTACTTTTGACTTCAGAGATGCCACCAAAATCTCTGCTTATAGAGTCCCTAGCAGTTCGAATGCTGCAGGGGATTATGTAGGGGTGCAAACTTCTGCTCTCAAAACAGATGCACTGGCCACACAAAATCTCTCCAAATTCGATGGCTTCTTGCATGCGACTTCTGATCAAGCCGCATCTATACTCACCTTCAACGACGACAAAAGCACTTCCCCTGTTTATGGCAAAATAGACAATATTGTTACCACCGCCGGTGTGAAAAATAACCTTACTTTTATCTTTGGAGGTAAAGATACTTCCAAGTCTGATGGCTCTGTACTCAACAAACAAAACGTCACTATCACCGGAGGGAACAACCAATCCGGCTATACCTTTGTCCATGCAGGCACTCTGGATGCATCTAATTCCTCCTCTCTCGTTACTCTGGCAAAAAACACAGGGATCACTTTCTCTTCTGTCAAGGGAACTATAGGGATAGAGGCGACTTCTATTGTGCTCAAAAATGGCAATGCTTTAGACAAAGCCACTCTTGCATCTCTCACAGGGATGCCCAATACCACTGATTTCATAGGCTCTAAGCTTGTTTTTGGAAATGCCCGACTCATCTCAGATCCCAATGGACAATTAGTCTTGGTAGCCAACAACCCTACCAATCCAAGCGATATTGCAAGTTTTGCCACCCTCACCCAAAAGGGCAAAACTCATAACTCATCTGATAAATCCTTTGTGAGTTCGAAATCTTCAGATGGAGATATTGGCACTGGTAGTGATGGCTTCAGACAAGATGTTTCTTTCCTCTTTACCCCGGGCACCTTTGATATTGCCAAAAGACAACAAGGTTTTACAGGGAATATCAAAGGGGGTACCAAAGATTCAAGTTATACTTTTTATAACGCAGGTGTGCTCAATACCTCACAACTCTCTGATACCTTGAGCGGACAATCTCACCTCACTTTGGTCAATACTGCCCTTTTTGGGATCATTGGAGAATCTGTCAAATCAACTTCAGGAAGCAGTGCTACCCTCACTCCTGTAGATGTGAATTTGTCTCTTGATTATTCGGGGAATTCCCACCAATCCAAAGGTCTTGCTATTGTAGGGCAAGGCAAACATACCATTAGTTTTGATTTTACAGGCAATACCCAAGCCATTAAGTTTGAAGGAGCCCTTTTAGGAGGGAATTCTAAATCTGTTTTAAGTTTTATTAACCTCAAGGGTCTTGATACTCAGAGCACTTCAAGCACTACTTTATTGCAAGCCTTTAAAAATGCAGGGATTCGGGGGATAAACAACAAAGATTACTATTCTATCCGACGTGATAGCACAGACTTCTCTCTCTCAAGTGTTGATAACGCTGACAAAAGCCCTATAGACACAAGCGCCACTTTTGAACTCTTTGGGACTTCTCTCAAAGGAGATATCGCCCAAAAAGATTATGGTCTCACACTCCACTTTGATACCACCCCATCCGGAGGTACTTCTTCTGCAGGAGTGCCTTATGAGAGCGCAAGCTATAGTGGCAAGAACCTTGATTTATCCGGGAATACTCACCCTATTGTGTTGGATTTTATCGGGGCAGATTCTATCAACCCAAGATCTTCTCAAGCCCTCACTATCAAAGCTCCCTCAAGTAGGATCAATCTCAATCTCCAAGATACCGGGGCGACCATAGCCCTCCAAAATGCTGCTAATATATGGGATAATTCTTCTTTGAATGTCTCCGGGAGCAACTTCATTGGGGACTTTGTCAAAGGGAATATTACAGCTAATTTTGACAAAAGCCATAAATTCTATGGGACTCTAGGGGGGAATAAGACCAAAGATCTCAGCATAACTCTTGGAGAAGATTCTTTGTATGCCAACACCGACCTCACGATGAAAGCTTTGTATTCCGGTGTGCTAAAAGTAAGCACAGGATCTTCTAATGTTTATGGATCGAGTCTCTTAGATTTTAGCAATTCTGCTAAGAAACATTTGGTCTTGGAAAATCCGGGTCAAACTCTGGTACTCAAAGGACTCAAAGCTCCATCAACTTCAAGCGCCACAGATGGCTCTTATCTTGATAATACTTCTGTTTTGACTATCACAGATAACAAGACTTCTTTGATAGGGGATCTTTATGGCACTTGGGAGAGTTTCTCAAATTCAGGTGGCAATACCTTTAACAAATCTACCCTCCAAGTCAATCTCAACTTCGATACCTCCAAAGCAAACAAAGAAAATGGGGGGAATTATTATCAAGGCAATTTGATTGGAGAGTTGGCTACAGGTTCTTCTCTTAAATTCACAGGTCCTCATGCGATCCGATCGACTTCTTATAGTGTCGATACTAATGGGATCATCACCGATAGTGGCAAAATCTCTATTGCGCTGGGGGGAAGTGATAGTATTGACCTCACCCTCAATAATACCCAAGCCAATGTTACCTTCACCCAAGATGGCAACAAAACAGGTTGGAATGTAATGGGGAATTTTGATATTAGAGGGACAAATATTGTCTTAGATAATGGGCTGAATTCCGCTGATGTTATTTCTGTGAAAATGGCTTTTGCCAATGCCAGGGTTGATTCTAAAAACAACCTTCTCAAAACCAAAGACGGCTCTTTGCTCACCTCTGATAAAACTTTCAACGGGGTGGCTAAAGAGATTGATGATTATATTGCCAACTCTTCTTTGTCCATCAACCAAGCCGTAGTCATGAGAGGAGGGGATAATGTCTTTAGTTATTTTGGCGATGCTTCTTTAATCCCTTCCTCTCCAACTGCTACGCTCAAACTCAATAATGATGCCAAAGCCACTTACAATATGATCAATATGGGCAAAGCCCTCGAAACCAAGATTGGAACAGGAGATAACGCTAAGAGTGCGGCAGATTTGATTTTTGGAGGATCTAGCGGGGGGATCTCAGATCCTGATCAACTCCCAAGCTATACTTATAACCTCAGGGGGACTTCACTCAAAGATGCTCATTTTAATGCCGGTGCTATTACCTACCAAGTCAATTCTACAGACACCATCTCTAAAAAAGTAGCTATCAATCTCAATGCCATCTTTGATAATCGTGATGTTTCGAACAAATCTGAGGATGAGAAATACTACCATGATTCTACAATGGGCAATGCCCAACTAGAGATTGCCAAATCAGCCTTAGAGGGTAAATTGGTCTTAGATGATGGAGTCCATGCAGCAATAGACTTCATCGGAGAAGGGGCTTTTGCCAAAAATGCCCAAATTACCGGAGGAGCCGATGATTCTAATTTTACCTTCAGAGATACTACGCTTTATTTTGGGGTCAGTAGCGCACTCTCGAATCTGGACACAAAAGGTAATATTACTTTGGATAAAGCTAGCGCCCAAGGAGTCTTCAACCCTACCAAAAACACAACTTTTAGTGTTGTCGGACTCAAAAATAGCTCCGGGGGTGCTGTAGAAAAAAACAATATTTTGGTCTTCAAGGATTATAGCGATACTCAAATTTCAAGAACTTCTTTGAAAGATATCGGGGGTTATGATTATTCAGGAGTAGCGCAGGGATCTCATTTTATTGGTAGCCTGGCAGCAACTAATACTTCTTATATCTTTACCTTCATCGGAGAGAATGCATCCGGATTTGGCAAAAGCGCTACAGAAAGCGAAGATACAGATTCGCTCACCCCTGTCGCACCCCAAAACACCAAATTTGAAAGCGATGTGAGTAATTACACACTCAATTTCATTGATAGTGGTGTCCTCAAAACTTCAAACTTGGAGACTTTGAGTTCCGGGTCCAACAATGCTATCGCTCTGTATGGTAAGAGTGCTCTTAGCCTAAATACCAATACAACCACCGGCAAAAAAGAACTTTCCCTCAAAGCCCCTCTCACAATTAGTGCTACAATCAATCAAGATAATCTTGATCTTTGGGAAGGAGATAGCGATTCCAAAACACTCGATTTTAATATTACCTCTCCTGTTGGTTCTCAAACTCTCTATAACATCACTTTTGATGGAGGGATCTCTTACCCCAACCCTAATATTCAGTTTTTCCAAGGAAGCATTGGGACTTTGAATAAGGATTCAAGTTTTAGTTTTAAAAATGCAGGCTTCCTCCAAGATAGCCAAATCAACAAAACCCAAGCTTTAGTTACTCTGGAGAAAACCTTAGTCAAAGGTAACATTTCTATAGATAATTTAGTATTGGATTTTAGCCCTGTAGCTTCTATATCCGGAGCAGAGCAAGGCTTAGATGCCCTTAGTGGGAATATTATCTTGGCTAATGAGGACACTCATATCAAAGATATTACCTTCAACTTTAGCGGCAACTCCAAAGCAAGCAAAATCAAGAATGCTTCTGCTTCTGATAAAAAATATTATTTAGCAGGATCTTCAGGATCCGGTTTTAGTTTCGTCAATCTTGCCAATAGTATGACCCACACAGATACCCCTTCTGCTTTGGACTATATTACTTGGACGCATGAGGGAAGTAATGTAGCATCAAACAAAGGCAATGATAGTGTTTTCAAGACCTTAAGCGCTGCCGGGATTGAACTTCGCCCTGCTGGAACTGAGGAAAAAGCTTATGTGGAAGGCAAAGAAGTCAGCCAATCCTTAGATGCCAATACGACCTTTGGTTTTTATGGGAGCACCATCCATGCCTCCTCTGCCTTGAATAATACCTTAGATCCCATCAACTCTACCTATAACCTCAAAATGTCTTTTGATACCACAGGTTCTGTTAAACAAAAAGATATCCCTCTCTCCTCCTCTTCTCTGGAAGCTTCTAAGTTTGAGACACAAGGAGACTTAAGCCTGTCTTTTGTGGGCAAAGGATCACTCAACCCTGAGTCCTCCGCTCCTCTTACTGTCAAAATCGCTGCTGATAAATCCTTTAGCCTCAGAGCTTCTAACCCCAATAAAGATGGGCTTATTGGAGAAGTCAAGATCGATACTGCCGGGAATACTTCTTTCAAAGGGGGCAATCTCAATATTGATAACTTATCTTTAAGCGGGACTTATCTCACAGCCAAATCAATCCCGGCTAGCGCTGCAGTTACAGGGAGTGACGGATCTGTTACCACCCCGGCTACTCTTGGATCAGCTGATGGGAATATCTCAGCGAAATTTGACGATACAGCCCGTTTGGGAGACAAAAGCATTTTGGGTTCAAAAGACGGAGATGTCTCTATTTCTATTGCCAACCTCACTCCCTCGACCAATACTTCCTCCAATGCTCCTATCATTGTCATCGGAGATGGCAAAACCAATTTGAGTTTCAAAAATGCCGGTATCATCAAAATCAACTCCACAAAAAGCAAAATAGGATCCGGTAGTTTTATGATCTCTGAAGGATCTGCTCCTGTTGGAGGTGTTTTTACACAAGGATCTACCCTAAGCTTGCAAAATACAAGCTTGATAGGATCTCTTTTTGGAGATGTTACTAAGAATGAGAGCACTTCTTCTTCAACCCTCAAACTCAACTTAAGCTTTGATACCACTACCCTTAACCCGACTTATTATCAAGGCGATAATATTTCTGTGCTCAAGAGTGGATCGATCCTCTCCTTTAAGGGCAAAGATTCTATCAAGGCTCTAGCCGGCGGTGAAAACAAAGTCATTACCTTTGATATTGGAAGCACAGATACCCATTATGTCCTCAACAATACAGGGGCTTCTATTGCCTTCCATCAAAACGGTTGGAATACTGCCGGAGTCTTTGATATTCGAGGTACGAATGTAGTCCTCAAAGATAATCTGGATTCCGTTAGCAACATCCGCGTGCATATGGTCTATGCTAATGCCAATAGTGCCAAAACAAATCAGTTGTTAAAAACCAAAGACGGATCTTTGCTTACTGATACTAAATATACTTCTTTTGGTATGGATGATGGCTCTGATAGTGTGCCCGGAATTTCCATGATGGCGGATAAAGATATTGCTGATTATATCCTCCCCTCTACTTTGAGTTTCGTCTCCGGAGGAGCCAATCTCAGAGGCGGGAGCAATGACTTCACTTTTATCGGGGATAAGAGTGTGGATATGCAAGGTTTCTTTGCTCCCCTCACACTCAACTATAATGCCAAAGCTACCATCAACCTCATCAATATGGATAGTTTCTTGACCAACCAACTCCGAGATATCATGACAGCCAAACTCACTGCCATGACCAAAGGCTCCACTACTATTCCTGATAGCAGCACAATCACTACGATGCTCAATGCTGCTATCTCATCTCTCCCGGAGTCTTCCAAAATCACAACAGTAGCAGACTTACTCTTTATGAGTTCTGATGGAGGTGGCGATGGTAGCGTTAATTTTGTTTATAACCTTGCAGGGACTTCTTTGGGTGATGCTTATATCCGTAGCCCCAAAACCAAAACCTCCACTACTGCGAGCACTTATAACCAATCTAAGGTTACCTTGGACGCTACTTTTGATCAAAGAGAACTCTCAGCCAGAGAAGAAGCCGACAAATACTACACCAACTCCAATGCTATAGGCAATGCCCAACTAGAGATTGCCAAATCCAAATTAAGCGGTAAGCTGGAGCTTGATAGTTTTGTGAGCGGTCATTTGAAATTCTTAGGCACTACTGCCTTTGACTCGGGTGCTTCACTCTCAGGAGGCACAGCTGATTCTTGGGCTTTCTTTGATGGAGCTGTTTTTGGAGATTATTCTAAAATCAAAGATTTCAAAGGATCTATCCGTTTGATCAATGCTTCTTTGAACTCTGATTTGAAAAATACCACTGTTACTACCCCTGCAGTCCAAGTCAAATCCGCTGCCCCCTCTTTTGGGATTAGGGCAGTTTTCAATCAAGCTTATGATGATAATACCACTTTAAGCTCTCAAGCCCTCAAATATATCCAAGAAAATATTGATGCTTCTCTAACTCAAAGAGGCTATAGCTTTGATAAGAGTGAGTCGCATGTTTTTTCTTCCGGTATTGGTTATACCGCTTCTGCTTTGAAACTTGATTTTATAGGCAAGGACTCTGTAGATAGCACTAATTTTAAAATCGAAAGCTCTGCAGATAATATTGATAATGTCTATACCTTTATTGACTTTGGAAAAATCGATCTCAAAGCTATCTCTTCCAATGGTGATGGCAAAATCAATGGGAGTATCTATTGGATAGGGAACTCTTATCAAACAGGTTTGATTACCAATGGTGTTGATGCCTTTATTGATCTCACCCAAACCAATAATGATCTCAAAGACAATATTTATCGAGCCACAGAAGGGATTCAAAATATTACCTTTGATTTTGGAGGGAATAGTAGCCTTTCTACCGGGGTTATCCAAGATGGCAAATCCACTAATGCCAAAGGATATACACCCCGCTCCAATTATACCTTTAGCCATGTTAGTTCCAACTCGATTGTTTCGAATAAAAACTCTGATTTTACAGACACACTCAATCACATCCTTGTATCAGACTCAATTACAGATTCTTCCAAATCCCCTATTGCGCTCACTACAGGACAAATCACACTGGCTAATACTTCTGTGAAAGGAGATATCAAGCAGGGTATTACCAAAGATACTTCAGGAACTGTCTCTAAAGACATTGCTTTAGGACTCATCTTCAATACCTCCGATCACAAAGTCTATAACGTTCAGGACAAAACTATCCAAGAAGCCGCCAATAATATCTTTAGCTCTCTCTCAGGATCATTGAGTGGGGATGCCAAAAAAGAAGCTCTCTTTATTGGTGTCGGTGCCTTTGACTCTCAAAACAAAGATTCAAATATCACCGAGGGCACAGAAGATTCCAGCTACCGCTTTGTCGATAGTGGCTTACTTGATGATGATAAGCTTGATAATATTCTCAATGGAGGGCATTCAGCCAGAGGCGTGGGTGTGAAAACCAATAAAGGGACTTTTAGCTTTGATGGGCAAGGAAGCTTGCACGCTGATATTGTAGATCAAGTTTCTAATATGGAGAATATTAAAAACCAAGTCATTCATATTGCTCAAGATACTACTCTCTCTCCTTATGGGATGCAATTTGTAGGGAGTATTGCAACCCAAGCCAAAGAGTTCAAAGCCAGATTTGGACTCGGATCTGTAGTCAATATCACCAATAGGAGCGGGAATGCCGTTTATGATTTCTCTGCTTATGCCAATACTTCTATGCCTGTAGTCGCCAGTATCGATCTTGATTCTTATACTCAAGATACCCCCGCTGCGGTCAAAGGATTTGATGGAAATGTCTCTTTGATAGGAGCACTCCATGATATCAATACTGCTACAAACACTTATACCTTCAAAGGAGGCAGCCATTCTCCCAAAGGATCTCAATGGGCGATCCAAAACTCTTCAGAAGTCAATAAGGTTACTATTATTAATGATTCTTTGGACTCAAAAGACAGCCTGCTTCCAAGTATTGGCAATCACCTGGCGATTATTGACTTAAGAGGGGATAGAGATGTTCATAATAAGCATGCCTTAGAAGATGTCAAAAACTATGCTTCACCCAACCCCATCGCCCCTCAAAACCTCACTCAGAGTGCGACTCTTTTGGGAGCGCAAAATACGGGAGACAATGGGGTTGAAGGTTCTTTTGTCCCTCATAAGCTGACTATTGGTTCTTTGAATGCCAAAAATGCGCTCTTTAGAGTTGGGGTATCTCCTTCTAGCGGGCAAGGGGATGTCCTCCAAGTCGCTGCTATCTCTTCTAATAAAGATGCTACCAACTATCTCCAAGCTTATCTTTATGGAGAGGCTAAAGATATTACTTCTCCTATCCTGGTAGCTTCTATTGGAGATAAAGTAGATTCCAAATATCTTTCCGGCTTGGTTTCTAAACTGGGGATTTATCTTTATACCCCCACCCTTACAACCAAGGTAACACAAGTAGATTCCGGCAATACCGGGACTTCTGAAAGCTACAATACAAGTTTCTATCTCTCTCATCTGCAAGCATCTATCAATGCTGAGATCTCTGATCCTGTAATCAATGGTATAGGCAGCGTGTATAGAGACTTTAGAGTAGAAACCAATAACTTACATCTGAGAATGGGAGAACTTCGAGGGATCAAAGCCACACAAGGGGTATGGGCTAGAGTGGTCAATGGAATGGGATCGGATGCTTCTGACAACAGAGACTTCTATACCACACTCCAAGCAGGTTATGATTATAAGTTTGATGTTTTAGGCGGGGTGAATTATGTAGGAGTCAGCGCAGATGCCAGTTTGTTAAGCTCTAAGGGTGATGCTTATAACAGCAGTGGGAGAAATTTAGCTTTAGGAATTTATAATACCTATATCATGGATAATGGCTTTTATGTAGATGCCATCGCTAAATATATGAATCTCTACAATAATTTAAGTCTCTCAGGGAATTCTCAACAAATCTATAACAATGCCTTCTTATTAGGAGGAGAAGTGGGGTATCGTTATTCCTTAGATAATCTCTTTACTCGTATGAGGATCGCTCCAAATGCTTATACCAGAGGGTATTTTGTAGAACCTCAATTAGAGCTTATTTATGGGTATATTGGGGGATCTGACTTCTCATTCAAAGCAGAAGAAGGTATCATGGCTCAAGCCAACCTCGAAGGGAATAATGCCTTTATCACCAGGGTAGGTGGCGTGATTGGCAAACGCTTTGAAAGCAACACCGGGTTTAAAGCTGATGTGCGTCTGGGTCTTGCTTATCTCAATGAGATCAACACAGGGGGAGATGTGATTCTTAAAGATACATCCAACTTGGAAGCTTATAAAAAATCTACTCCTATGAACAATGCCCTTAAGCTTTCTTTGGGAACTAATATGATTATCAATGATGATTGGAGAGTTTATGGGGATATTTCCAGGACTTTCTTAGGAACATACAATATTGATTATAACCTCAATATTGGAGTGAGATGGAATTTTGGAACCAAAGGAGCTAAGAAGACCAAACCCAAAGCCACTCCCCAACAATATGCGCCCCAACCAAGCCAACCTCAAGCTAAACCGATGAGTCAAGAAGAAGTGGCTTTATTCAAAAATAAGCAAACAGTTATTTTCAAAGGAGGTAAGACTCAATGTCAAGGTTGCCAACCGGAGAGTGGGTATTACTTCCAAATCGTGGTGCTAAGCAAACCAAATGCAGCACTCACTAAAGAGTTGCAAAAATTCTCTTATCGTGCTTATTCCTTTAAGAATTTTAGCGGGCAAGTCCTCACACGCTATTTGGTAGGTCCTTTTAAAAGCACTCAAGAACTTCTCCAAATCAAACCTTTTGCAGATAAGCTGGCTCAAGAGGCTAACAACAACAAGCAAGCTTATGCTGTGGTTTATGAGATCAAAGACAAATAAATAAGTCCGGATGAGAGAAATAAAAACTGATGAGAGGAAGCTTCCGACTCTTCTCATCCATCAAAAACAAAGGAGCAAAATTTAAGAATATCAAAAAATAATCTCAGATAATCTTTGAGAAATGATCTCAAAAAGATCAACAAAAGATTCAAAATGAAGGGAAAATCCCTTGTGTTCTCTAAAATATTATTTGTTTGTTTGACTGATAGTAAGCTTGAAAATCACTCCAAGCGCTCCAAACCTATCCGGACTATGAAGGCAAAAACATCAGAAGTGAAAGTTTGACAAAGATGTTTGAAAGATTGCTTGCTTGGAGTTTGTTAGCTATATTGAGGGTGTTTATTTTGTGTTCCGTTATTACCCGTTAAAATTTCTGAAAGCGTTTTTTATTTTTTACCTATGTTGTTGTAAGTGGGTCTTTGGGGAGGAACAAAATAAATCTAATAAATCTTAAGTAGCTAAGTTAGCTTGAGCTACAAAAGAGCATCCAAAGTATATAAAAATTAAGAAAACAAATCATAACCGGCAAGGTTGCAGCAAGAGTGCAACAAAATCCTATTGAGAGATCGAGAGGTTTTTATATTGAGGGATAGGATTTGATAGATTTGTGAGAATGATCATTCCTAAAGATTAAGGATAAAACGGGGATCTTAATTGTGAGAAGCTTGGAGATATTTGGAAACTTTCGGGATTCCTAAAGTTGATTGAGTTTTGCAAGAATTTAGAGAGTTTCCGGAGGGTTTGCCAATTCATTTAGAATCTGAAGAGATTCCTAAATCCAAAGCATTGATAGGTTTAAAAGATTTGTAATGATCTTAAGTTTATTTGAAGATTTATAAAATTTTCCGGAGTTTATAAAAGATTCCTAAAGTATTTTTAAGTTTATTAAAAGACTTGAGACATACAAAGATCTGAAGAAATATTTGAAGTTTGAGAGTTTAAGAGATGATAGATACTTATTTCCTTATTTTGTTGTTGTCTATATTGGTGATAGGGTATCTCATCGCAGTGAGAGATTAAGTTTATTTGGTTTGGTTTTATTCCGTTATTACCCGTTAAAATTTCTGAAAGCGTGTTTATTTTTACCTATTATTGTTGTAAGGTAGGTCCTTTGGGGAGGAATACAAACCAAATCTTAAAGTGCCAAATAAATTTTTAAATTCTTGACTCTTAAAGATAGTTCTAATTATACAGAAATCATCAAGAATAGATTTCTAATAAGCAAGAATATAAAATAAAATATCAATATAAATATTAAATAAATAAAAATGAAATAAATAAAAAATTAAAGCTAAAAATAAGAAAAATAAATCTTTCAAAAAATAAAATATCCAAAAACTAAAAAAGAAGCAAGATAAAAAATAATCTTGAGTTTGATAGAATATTTGGCAAAATTCTAAAGAAAAATCCTAAAGAAGATGACTGATACTCATTCCCTTGTTTTTTGTCTTCCATCTTGGAGATAGAGTTGGAGAAGCGTATTTTATCACCATGAGAGATTAGAAGAGATTAGACTTGTTTGGATTAGCCGTTTTATTAGTCCGGTTTTGGTCGGCTTATTTGATTGATTTGATAATTTCCGGTTTTTAGTTAGGCTTGTGTTTGGTTTTTTATGTAAAAAACTGCACTTCAAGAAGATTGATATCAAAATCAAAAATGTTTTTTGAAGGCGAGTGAATTTAATCTTAAGGGTTGGTATTTTAGGTATGCTAACCTTAAAGTATTGGTTTATCTTTATCCGGACGAATTGTATTTTGGTTTTGATTGATAAAAATTGATAAGATAGATAGCCCCCAGTGCGATAGATCCGCCTATAAGGGTATGAATCTTGGGGGTTTCACCCAGAAGAATCCATGAAAATATCAGAGCCCCAATAGGGACTAACAAAATAAAAATACCCCCTTGCATAACCCCTAAAACTTTGATCCCTCTATAAAAAATCGTTGTAGCAAAAGTGGTGGATAAAATCGTTACATTAAACATCGCTATCCAAAAAGATAAACCTGTATTTTTAAGGGGCGCTAACTCTTGTGTGAATAAAAAGGGCAAAAATAAAACAAAAGGAAAAATAGAGCTATAGAAATTTACTATGATGGGGTGGCTTGATTGTGTAGCGTATTTTGAACTGATTGTAAGAGCTGCCCATAGGAGCGCTGCGAATACATAAATGATATTGAAAAAAGAAAACAAAGTATTAGGGTGGGCAATATCTACCAAAAAAGCTGCTGCAATAAGCCCTAAAAACAATCCAATCTTTTCTTTTTTCAAAAGGGTGGATTGTTTGATAAAAGTATAAATCACAGTGGCAAACAAAGGAGATAGCGCTTCAGCAATAACCCCTGCACTTCCGGCATCCCCATGTGGGAGACCAATCAAAAGGAGATAATTATAAATAGTATTAAAAATCCCTATTAAAAAAATAGGGATAAGGGATTGTTTGGGGATGCAAAAGGGGATTTTGAGATAAATTATCACAGGGATGAAGCTTAAAAATACAATCCCACATTTAAGACAAGCAATCTGAAAAGGGCTTACACCTGCTTCCATCATTATTTTTGATGCCGGCCATGTAAGCCCCCATAACATCATCGCCAGAAACATTAAACCTTTCATGAGGTGTTGTGATTAATGTTGGATACGAATTTCTTTCAACATGGTTTCAAAGGCTTCTTTTGTGCCTTTTCGAACGGGTTGCAACAAACTCACGATAATAATAGCGAGACTTGCACAAACAAATCCGGGAATAATTTCATAAATTCCAAAATGTTGAGAGAGAAAATTTTTATACACAACAACGACTACTGCTCCAACAATCATGCCCGCAATAGCCCCCATTCTAGTCATACGTGACCAAAAAAGTGAGAATAAAATAACACTACCAAAGCTTGCTCCAAATCCTGCCCATGCATAAGCTACGATATGCAATACGCTTGAAGTTTTATCTGTAGAGATAAAAAACGCCACACAAGCTACGATCAAAACAGCAATACGCGAAAAGAACATTACCTTTTTGGGAGAAGCTTCTTGATTGAACATTTTTTTATAAAAATCTTCCGCAATGGTCGAGGAAGAAACCAGAAGTTGCGAACTTGCTGTGCTCATAATAGCAGCTAATATCGCACTCAGTAGAATCCCTGCAATCCAAGGGTTGAAAAGCAACTGACTCATCACGATAAATATTTTTTCAGGATCATTGAGTGAGATATTGAACTTTTGAATATAGGCAATACCCAAAAATCCTAACACACAAGCCCCAATCAAACTAATAACCATCCATGAGATCCCAATGGTTGTCGCTGTGGGGATCTCCTTGATAGATCGGATAGACATAAAGCGCACGAGGATATGAGGTTGCCCAAAATAGCCCAATCCCCATGCCATGGAAGAAATCACCCCCAAAAGACTCACGCCTGTGCTAAAAGAAAGGGCTTGGGGCTTGATATCTCTGATTAGTGCGGTAGCCTCTCCTATCCCGCCTAAATGATAAAGCATTACACAAGGTACAACTACAAGCGCTCCCATCATCAAAAGCCCTTGAATCAAATCTGTCCAACAAACTGCCTTATACCCTCCAAAAAATGTGTAAGCTACAATGATTAACGTCCCTACGATTAAAGCATAGTTGTATTGGATACCAAAAGTAGCTTCAAAAAGTTTCGCCCCTCCTACAAGTCCTGAAGAAATATAAATAGTGAAAAATACCAAAATAACAAATGCAGAAATAATCCTTAAGATATGCTTGTCATCGGAAAATCTTGTTTCGAAATAATCAGGGATTGTAATGGAGTTGGCAATGACGCTTGTATAAACACGTAATCTTTTGGCTACAAAAGACCAATTGATAAAAGCGCCAATACTCAAACCAATGGCAATATAACTCTCAGCCAGACCCCCGACATATAATGCGCCGGGTAATCCCATCATGAGCCACCCGCTCATGTCTGAAGCTCCGGCTGAAAGAGCGCTGACAAAAGGACCTAATGAGCGGTTACCTAAAAAATAATCCTCCGTTGTTTTGTTTTTGCTGTAAAAATAAAATCCAATAAAAAGCATCACCAACGCATAAATGATGAAAGTCGCAATAATTGGGAAACTTAAAACAACGGTTTCTAAATTCATTTTTATCCTTTGTAAGTTAAATTAAGTTATGTTTTTTGAACTCCTTTTTGTAGAGCTCTAGCACCGAGATTACCATATCGATGATAAGATATACTAACAGATTTTTCCAAATGATAATAGAGTAACTCAAAACGACCATTGATAAGGGGTTTTGAAGAGGCAATGATAATTGCATTAGCTGCGCCGGCTTGATAAAGGTTGTCTTCTTTGTCCGGTTTGGCAAAATATCGCACACGTCCAAATGAAGAGATTTGTTTTGCAAATTCTTCCGAACTTTCGTAATGGATAGTGGCTTTGAGCCCCATTTTAGTGAGATTTTGTTCTATAAAAACAAAATAAGGGTTGCTTTCTCTGGAATCAATGCTTATAGTAAGAGGGATTTGACATGTATTCGCCCCTATAATCACGCCCATAATATCGACCAAATTGTCTTCTTTGGTAACACGATACCCGATAGATTTGACTTTTGTATAAGAGAATAAGTTGTCTTCACCACGGATATTAACATAGTCTTTTTTGGTTTCAAATTCATGCTTATGATGATAAGCATAACTTTTTGCCATAGCAACAATTGTTTTGAGTGCTTCTTGTTGCTCTTTGTTGAGACCTGTAGATTGCGTAAATTGTTCCAGTTTTTTGGAAATAGGGCAACTCAAGAGGTTAGCATCAGGGGTTTTTTGAGAAATATTCATAAATTGTGTTACATAGTTAAATATCCCTACTTTGCGTCCAAAACCAATGGCTGATTTTTTGATCCCGCCAAAGGGCTGGCGCAATACAATAGCGCCTGTTGTGGGCTTGTTAATATAGATATTCCCTGCTTCAATATGTTCAACATAATAATCCCATTCACGTTCATCCAAAGATTCTAACGCGCTTGTTAGTCCATAACCTGTAGCATTTGCCAAAGAGATAGCATGGGGAAGGTCTTTGGCGCACATAACAGAGAGGATAGGTACAAAAAGTTCTGTTTTGTGAGTATAGTCTCCTTCTTTTGTGCCATACTTGATAGCCGGTTTCATAAGGTAAGGATTTTTGTTTTCAAAACTTGGTTCAATCAGCCACTCTTCATAATCTTCTTTGGAGTCAATAGCTTTTTGGACTTTGTCATTAACTTTGTCTGCCAGAGTGCCTATTTTGTTTTTGAAAACAAAAGGATCGCCTACTGCCATGCTTTGAGCGGCATCAATAAAGGTTTTCTTAAAGTTTTCATCGTTATAAACTTCTTCTTCTAAAATAAGCAAGGAAGTAGCGGAGCATTTTTGACCTGAATTACTAAAGGCTGAATGAATAATATTTTTGATAGCTTGGTCTCTATCTGCCATTTTGCTAACAATAGTGGCATTCTTGCCTCCTGTTTCTGCGCTGAGGAGGAGGGCAGGATTGGCTTCAAGCATTCTATAAGCAGTATCTTCCCCACCTGTAAGGACAGAGAAACTGATAGCTTCATCTGTCAAAAGATATTTGCTAATATCAGATCCTTTTGCGGGGAGATAGATGAGGGCATCTTTTGGGATGCCTGCTTCCCAGAAACATTCACACAATAAATAACCTGTAACACCAGATAAGCTTGAGGGTTTGTATATTACACGATTCCCTGCTGCCAGAGGAGCTGCTATAGTTCCTGCTGAGATACCTACAGGGAAATTCCATGGGGCGATCACTACCCCGATACCTCTAGGGGCGAAATTTGTTTGTGGGTTTTGATCTTTGAGGGTTTGAAGGCTGTAGGGATAAAATTCCAGAAAATCAATGGCTTCACTGACTTCTGCATCCGTTTCTGCATAGGTTTTGCCTACTTCTAGAGCTGCTATACCGATGAGATCACCTCTTTTTTCACGCAATTTTTGTGCGACTTGGGAGAGGAGCTTGTGGATTTTATGTGAATCCATTTTTGAGAACCCGCTATTATCTTCTTTGGCGATGTTGAGGACTTGTTTGATTGCTTTTTCGTTCGCATTATGGATAGTGGCAATTTTTTTATTGACAATCTTGTCAAATATTTCTACTTTTTTCATGCCTTCAACTTCAAGCTTGTCTCCGGCAATCGGATAAATTTCTAAAGGAGAGAGATTTTGATATTTATCTTTAATATTTTTTGCCCATTCTCTGTTGTGAGCAAGGATGAAGTCTGTATCACTTTCATTGCTAAAAGTTTTGTGATCATAAGTGCTTTTGCCACTTTGCGGGAGGAGACGATTTTGTGTTCTATGGGTAGAATTGTCAAGCTTCGCGACATTTGCCAAGGAGTCTAGGAAGAGTTGTTTTTGAATTTCCCAATTTTTTGATCCTACTTTGAGATTGAAAAAATATCTCATAAAGTTATCTTCACTGGTATTTTCATCAAGTCTTCGGACCAGGTAAGCAATGGCATTATTAAAATGTTCTTCATTGCAAACAGGCGCATAAAGAATAAGTTTGTGCATATGGCTAAGCTCATAAGATGCTTGCAAACTCATTCCTTCCAGCATTTCAAAGGTGAAGCTATCTTGAGCGCCTTTTTCATAGATTCTTGTATAGGCATAAGCGATCTCAAAGATATTATGAGAAGCAATACCAATCTTGATATATTTATAGTTATCGCCTTTTAAGACAAAATCAAGCATTTTGTTATAGTTGGAGTCTGTATCCATTTTTTTGTCAAAAGTGGGAAGTGCCCAGTCTTTTTGGGAAGCAATGGTTTCTTCAGATTCCATATTGGCACCCTTGACGAAACGGATTTTAATGGCAGGTTTGCCGGATTTGACCCTTTCTTTTGAAAAGGCATGGAGTTTTTCCAGATACATCAATGAATCAGGGATATAAGCTTGCAAAACAATCCCTGCATTGATGTCAAATTTTTCAATAGATTCCATAAAGGCAGCTACTGTTAATTCCAAGTCCCTGAACTCTTCCATGTCTAAGTTGATAAATTTCTCTACACCATGGTTTTTCTCATATTCTTGAGCGATACTATAGAGAGCATCTAATCTTTTGACTACTTCGGATTTTGAGTATTCAAAATCAATGATATTAATTTGTGAAAAAATTGTAGTGATTTTGATAGAAATGTATTTGATATGCTTGGATTTTAGAGCATCTTCATATTTATGCATGCGGTAGTGAGATTCAGCTTCGCCCAAAACTTCTTCTCCAATAAGATTGACATTCAGAGTGATGCCTTGGGCATCTCTTTTGATGATATGGGCATCAAGTTTTGATTTTTCTTCATCTAATACCATAGTTTTGGTATCTTCTCGAATATAATTTACAAAGAAAGGCACACTCATATTAGGTGCAAGTTTCCCCGCAGAGAGAAAAGCCATTAAAAGAAACTTTTCATAAGCGGAAAAAAAGTCTGCAATTCCATATTTACCTAAAATATATTCAATTTCATTAAACCTGGCTTTGTTGTCAAAACATCGAAAACTCCTATCCAGTAATTCAATGAGCATTACTTTATTTTTAGGATTTTCTAAAAGTTTTTGCATCTTTTTATGGAATTTTTTTTCTACCGAAGAAATATTTTGAGTAATTTTTTCTTGCAATGTTTCTGCTAATTGAAGCGATTTAGAGACTAGTTGATCCATATTTTCATCCTCGACTTATTTTGAATTTTGCTAATAAGATATTTAATTTTTTCTTAAAATTTTAATAAAAATGATAGATAAGATGAAAATTTTTACTCAAAAGTGTAAAAATGCTACATAATTGGGTAATTTTAAGCTATTTTTGAGGATTCTTAATTATTGTTATTTATAAAAATTATTATTAAAATATTTATTTTTATAAGAATCATTACTATATTTTTAGTATCATAAATTTACAAAAATATTAAAAATTAATTTATTTTGCTTGCTATTTTTTGATGATAAAATAAGCAGCGTGTATCAAAGCAAATAAAAAGAAATATAATATAAGGATTATTATTTTCAGAGGGGTATCTTCTACCCCTTATTCTTTGTGTTAAGCTAAAGATTGTCCCCTTCTCTTTGTAAATCGGGATTAATCAAACTTGAAAGGCATTTTCGCATGGCGTTCAATATCTTCTGCTACTTGCAAGCATAAATCAGCTCGGTAATCAGAAGCAAAAAGTTGCACACCTTGAGGGATATGTCCATCTTTAAGTCCCGTAGGGACACTCATGCTGGGATAATTGAGACATACAAGGGCAAGCAAGGGGATTTGTGCAGGCATAATAACTTCTTTGAAATAATCATCGCCCCTTAAATCATCCCCATGTTTGAAGGGTTCTTTGCCTGATACAGGCAGCATAATTACAGGATAAACATCTAAGATTTCATTATAAATTCTTCTAAGCTCATCTCTTTTAGCAATCCCTAACATATATTCACGCATATCTTTTGCGCCCGGGGCTCCATACACCATTCCCTTCCAAGCTTGTTGTACATCTTTTGATCCATAATCATCAATATAATGACCTATCATGGTTGTTTTCTCGGCAATAAGGATCTTACCCCATACTTCCGCAGCGATATTAAAATCCGGAAGTTTGATTTCTTCGACAATATAACCATCTTCTTGAAGCCATTTAGCTGTCTTGATAAGATTTTCTTTGATGGACGGTTGAATTTCCATCCCATCAATTTGAGTTACCAGGGCGACTCTTTTAATCCTGCAATCATCATAAGTGAGTGGGGCAGGGACCCAAACTTGATCATAAAGACTGCCTTTGGAGAGGACTTCCAGACCCAATCGGATATCTTGGACATTTCTTGCCAAAGGTCCTTCAATAGAAAAAAACTCGCTTGCAAATGTTCTCCCTCCGGGACTGCTTGGATCAAATTGGGGGATTCTGCCCCATGTAGGTCGCAATCCTACCACGCCACAAGCATAAGCCGGGTAACGGATAGATCCCCCTATATCATTCCCATGCCCGATAAAACACATCCCGCTCCCTACTGCTGCAGCAGCCCCCCCACTGCTTCCCCCGGGTGTGAGAGAGTCATCCCATGGGTTGAGTGTCCTTCCAAAAAGAGGGTTTTCGCTAAACCACCTGATAGCAAACTCAGGAAGATTGGTCATTCCGATGGTTACACATCCTGCAGCATTAAAATTAGTAGCAATGGTGCTGTCACCTTGGCAAATTCTCTCTTTGAAAATCCCTCCGTTAGTGTTTCTTTCTCCTTTGACATCTACGTTATCTTTGATAGTTACAGGGACGCCATGTAATGGAGAGAGAATAATGCCTTGAGCGATGAGATCATCAGCTTGTTTAGCCTGTTTGAGTGCTTTTTCTTTCATCAAGTTGATAATAGCATTGAGTTTGGGGTTGATTTTTTCTATTCTGTCAAGCACGCTGAGAGTAGCCTCTGTAGAGCTAATGGCTTGATGCCTGATGCCCAGTGCGACATCTGTGGCACTCCACTGCCAAATAGGGGAGGTTGGAAGAGTTTTTTGTATTTCTTTTTCTCGATTAAAATTCATTTTTTTTCCTTAAAGTTTAAAATTGGTATTTTTATGGTTTTTACTTATCTAATTATTTTATTTCGATCACCATCATCACTGTCCCAGCATTCGGCATTTTTAATGCCGAGTTTTTTGGCATTAAAGGTGGGTTCTATCCCCTTTTTCCTTTGTGAAACGTAGTCTTTGAGGGCAATTTTGACTACATTGGCCAGCAAAAAGATGGCGATGATGTTAATAGTTGCCCCAATACCCATCACGACATTTGCTGTTCCCCAAGCAAGTGTCGATGAGGCTTGTGCCCCCACATAAACAATCACAATAGTAATCACACGATACAAAAACAAGACAATAGGGTTGTCCTTGAGGTATTTGACATTCATTTGTCCTACATAATAGGCTCCAATGATAACTGTCGCTGTTAAAACAACAATCAAGAAGGTGATATAATAATCTCCCCATATCCCAAAACTTTCTTTCATAGCCGCTTGCACAAGAGGCATATCTGTAAGTCTTTCTCCGGAAGCGTTTGTAACTCCTTGAGTATAAACGTCGCTAAAAAGGATAAAAAATACAGTTAATGTGGCAATGACGGTATCAATAAACACACAAAAAGCTTGCACGATACCTTGTTTGACGGGATGGCTTGTATGGGCTGATGAAGATGCTCCCGGGACAGATCCTAAACCTGCTTCATTGGCAAAAAGTCCTCTTTTTATCCCGATAACGACCACACTTCCGGCGAATCCTCCAAAGATTGTTTTAAAATCAAAGGCGCTTGAAAAAACTTCTTTGATAACATACAGAGTTTTGGTGTAGTGCATACCAATACTGATACAGGCAATAATAAGAAAAAGTCCTGCCATAAAAGGAGTAACATAACTTGTAAATTTAGCAATATAACGCCCCCCGCCAAAAAACATAATGCCGGAAAATATGGCTAAACAAATTCCTATATAAATACTGAGATTATTTGTTGTTTGGGCTATAGGGTAGGCTTCAAAGGAGCTATAAATAATGTAACTGTAGAGTCCAATAAAAGCCCATCCAATCAGTATTGTTACCACGCTATATAAAATAGCCGTTTTTTTGGCGTGGAGTCCTTTGGTCAAGTAATAAGCAGGACCGCCTTTAAATGCCCCTCCATCTTTGCTTTTATAAATTTGTCCCAGAGTATTCTCAGCAATAGCAATCGATCCGTTTAAAAAAGCAGCCACCCATATCCAAAATATAGCTCCGGGACCTCCCAACACAACAGCGACAGCCATCCCTACGATGGTCCCCATCCCTACTCGAGTCCCCATGGAGATCATGAGGGCTTGATAGGGGGATATATGATCTTTGTTGCCTTTGGCATTGGCGTCTCTTTCTGTGATGACATGGAAGGCATCTTTTGTGAGCACCACTTGAGGAAAACCTAACTTAAAACTATAGTAAATCCCGGCCAGAAGAAGAAGTACGACTAAATAATAACCCCAAATAAAATTATCTGCATTGCTTATAAAATCGGAAACAACGCTTATAAAATCAAACTTTCCAATATTTTCTATTCCCATAATGTTCCTTTAAGATTAAATTAAAGTTATAATTTCTTATCTTTTTTTATTCTACAAATAATATTTATTTTTATGCTATTTATATTTCTAAAATACCATGAAAATATTTTTATTTGTTACTTTTATACTCATTAATATTTTTAAAAACAGGATTAAGAGTGCTTTGAAAAGCCCTCTATATTTGATGAAAATTTACATGAAAAAATTAAAGGTATTATTTTTAAATTTAAAAATAAATAGCAATTTGTTATATTATGAAGAAAGTATTAGATAGTTATTTGATAAAAATAAATATTTTTGATATATTTGTTTTGCATTAAAGCTTGAAGAATACCATATTCAAGTTGATTATAGAAATATTTTAAAAAGGATTCAATGATGATGACAAGAAGAAAAGCCATTGCAGGTATGGGGGCTGTAGGGTTAGGGATAAGTTTGGGTTTTGGATCTGAAAAAAAACCTCAAGATAAAAATATTTTAATTAAAAATGCCGTTGTTTTTGATGGATACAATCAATTAAAAGGACTTCAAGATATCTTAATTAAAAATAACAAGATCACACAAGTAGCTCCCGGTATCAAAGCTCCTTCTGATGCTCAGATAATAGACATCAAAGGGAAATTTTTAATGCCCGGTCTTTTAGATGCTCATTGGCATACGATGCTCGCAGCTGCTCCTATGAGTGCTTATAATTTACCTGATGACGGGTTATTGGTAGCTGCGGCTGTAAAAGAAGCTAAAAAAACAGTTTTAAGAGGCTTTACCACCATAAGAGATATGGCCGGAGGAGTATTTGGAATCAAAAAAGCTATTGATGAGAAAATCATTTCAGGACCCAGAATTTTCCCTAGTGGCGCATTTATATCCCAAACTGCAGGGCATGGGGATATGAAACCCATTACGGATGCCCCGACATTTTATGGAGGGACACAAGTGCCTATGGAGCAAAGAGGTGATTTTGTTATTGCTGATGGTGTGAGTGAAGTTTTAACAGCTGTGAGATGGCAACTCAAAAAAGGAGCCAGTCAGATTAAGATTGGTGCGGGGGGAGGAGTTATCAGTGAATTTGATCCGATGGATTCCCTCCAATTTAGCCCGGAAGAAATGAAAGCTGCTGTTCAAGCTGCCTCTAGCTGGGGAACTTATGTATGCGCTCATGTTTATTCGGATGTTGGGATTAATCGTGCTGTGGATGCAGGGATTTTATCAATTGAACATGGACAATTAGCCGGTGAAAAAACAATCAAAAAAATGGCAGATAAGGGAGTGTGGCTAAGCACTCAAGCAATGGAGACCAATCAATATTGGCCTAAACCTCTAAGTCCCAAAGGAGCAATTTTAGATCGTAAATGGAGAAAAGTCCTCCAATATGCAATCAAAAATAAATGTAATTATGCTTTTGGGACAGATTTTTTATTCTCACCTCATGCTGCAAGTGGTCAGAATTATAGTCTTTACCTCTTTTCGGAGGTTTTAGGCGCTTTAGATGCCCTCAGAATGGCAACTTCAGGAAATGCAAAATTACTTGGAATGAGTGGGGAAAGAAACCCTTATATAGATGGTAAGATAGGAGTTATCCAACCGGGAGCTTGGGCAGATTTGATTGTTGTTGATGGCAATGTACTCCAAGATTTCAAATTGATCTATGAATATGAAGATAAATTTCATCTGATTATCAAAGATGGTGATGTGGTTAAAAATATTCTTGCATAAGTGTTGTATAAATAAAACTTAAATTACAAAAAAAAGGATTCAATGATGATGACAAGAAGAAAAGCCATTGCAGGTATGGGGGCTGTAGGGTTAGGGATAAGTTTGGGTTTTGGATCTGAAAAAAAACCTCAAGATAAAAATATTTTAATTAAAAATGCCGTTGTTTTTGATGGATACAATCAATTAAAAGGACTTCAAGATATCTTAATTAAAAATAACAAGATCACACAAGTAGCTCCCGGTATCAAAGCTCCTTCTGATGCTCAGATAATAGACATCAAAGGGAAATTTTTAATGCCCGGTCTTTTAGATGCTCATTGGCATACGATGCTCGCAGCTGCTCCTATGAGTGCTTATAATTTACCTGATGACGGGTTATTGGTAGCTGCGGCTGTAAAAGAAGCTAAAAAAACAGTTTTAAGAGGCTTTACCACCATAAGAGATATGGCCGGAGGAGTATTTGGAATCAAAAAAGCTATTGATGAGAAAATCATTTCAGGACCCAGAATTTTCCCTAGTGGCGCATTTATATCCCAAACTGCAGGGCATGGGGATATGAAACCCATTACGGATGCCCCGACATTTTATGGAGGGACACAAGTGCCTATGGAGCAAAGAGGTGATTTTGTTATTGCTGATGGTGTGAGTGAAGTTTTAACAGCTGTGAGATGGCAACTCAAAAAAGGAGCCAGTCAGATTAAGATTGGTGCGGGGGGAGGAGTTATCAGTGAATTTGATCCGATGGATTCCCTCCAATTTAGCCCGGAAGAAATGAAAGCTGCTGTTCAAGCTGCCTCTAGCTGGGGAACTTATGTATGCGCTCATGTTTATTCGGATGTTGGGATTAATCGTGCTGTGGATGCAGGGATTTTATCAATTGAACATGGACAATTAGCCGGTGAAAAAACAATCAAAAAAATGGCAGATAAGGGAGTGTGGCTAAGCACTCAAGCAATGGAGACCAATCAATATTGGCCTAAACCTCTAAGTCCCAAAGGAGCAATTTTAGATCGTAAATGGAGAAAAGTCCTCCAATATGCAATCAAAAATAAATGTAATTATGCTTTTGGGACAGATTTTTTATTCTCACCTCATGCTGCAAGTGGTCAGAATTATAGTCTTTACCTCTTTTCGGAGGTTTTAGGCGCTTTAGATGCCCTCAGAATGGCAACTTCAGGAAATGCAAAATTACTTGGAATGAGTGGGGAAAGAAACCCTTATATAGATGGTAAGATAGGAGTTATCCAACCGGGAGCTTGGGCAGATTTGATTGTTGTTGATGGCAATGTACTCCAAGATTTCAAATTGATCTATGAATATGAAGATAAATTTCATCTGATTATCAAAGATGGTGATGTGGTTAAAAATATTCTTGCATAAGTGTTGTATAAATAAAACTTAAATTACAAAAAAAAGGATTGTTATGATTATAGGTATTCCAAAAGAAACAATGAACCATGAACATAGGGTGGGGCTTATCCCTTCAGACGTAGAAAGATTGAAAAAATCCAATCTTAAACATCAAATTTTAGTGCAAAAAGGTTTGGGTGAGGCTATTGGCTTCACAGATAATATGTATCAAGAAGCCGGAGCAGAGATTATTGCAGATCCTAAAAATGTATGGGAAAAATCTGAATTGCTTATCAAATGTAAAGAGCCCTTAGAAGATGAATATCATTATTTGCGTAAAGATATGATTTTGTATAGCTTTTTGGATTTGGCATATTCAAAGGAATTAGCCCAAGCTTTGGTAAAATCAAAAGTAACTTCAATTTGCGGGGAAACGATACCGGGACCTAAAAATAATTATCCAATTTTAGCCCCTATGAGTGAAGTAGCCGGAAAGCTTGCTGCTCAACTTGTAGCAGAATATTTTTGCACCCAAAAAGGAGGCAGAGGTATTTTGATTGGTGGGTGTGCGGGTGTCCCTCCTGCTAGAGTTGTTGTAGTTGGAGGGGGTGTAGTGGGCATGAATGCTGCAAAAACTCTTGTAGGAATGGGGGCAGATGTATGGGTACTTGATGTTGATATGCATAAAGTAGCTACTCATCCATTGGTGATTGAGAATAAAGTTAAACTTCTTTATGCTTCTGAAGAAGGGATTAGAACAGCACTTAATGGCGCTGATGGTATTGTAGGAGCAGTTTTAGTAACAGCTACTCAAACCCCTAAAGTTATCAAGCGTGAGCATTTGAAATTAATGAATCCCGGTGGGGTGATTGTAGATGTAGCTTGTGATTTGGGAGGTTGTATTGAAACTATCCATCAAACTACACATGATAACCCTACTTATTTTGTAGATGGTATTTTGCACTACGGGGTGCCTAATATGCCCGGAGTTGTTGCGAGAACCTCAAGTATTTGTTATTCTAATGAGTCCATGCCTTATGTTTTAAGTATTGCTAATGAAGGTTGGAGAGAAATGCTTAAAATGCCTGGCGCTTTGATGGGGCTTAACGCTTATGATGGTAAAATTGGTCTCAAAACAGTCGCAGATGCTTTTGGGTTGCCTTATGTAGATGCAAAAACACTCATTCATTGAGTCTCTTAGAGCTTGTCTCTAAGAAGTATTGTGAAAAATTTTTAGAATTTTTATTTTTAGAATTTGGAGGATAAGACCCTTGTTTATAATATTTTTTTAAGTTATTTGTCCAAAGATAGGAAAAAAACTCATCTTTTTTCGTGCAATAAAATTTATTTTTTTATTTTTATTGAGTTTTTGCTATAAAAATATGTTCTTAAATGTTTTAAATTTTATGTGATTTTAGATACAATCTACACAAAAATTTTTAGCAAGAAAGGCTTTGATGAATTTTAACCGCGAGTTGGCAAATATTGTTGTTTATGAAGCAGGAAAACCTATTGAACTTCTTGTGAGAGAGTTTGGGATTGATCCAAATCATATTATTAAACTAGCCAGTAATGAAAATCCTTATGGTTGCTCTCCAAAGGCAAGTGCAGCTATTGAAGAAAATATAAAAAAAGTTAGTCTTTATCCGGATGATTCAATGTTTGAGCTCAAAGCCGGGTTAGCCCAAAAATATGCCTTAAAATCTGAAAATATTATCATTGGTTCAGGGAGTGATCAAATAATTGAATTTTGTCTTCATGCTAAATGCAATCAAAAAAGTTCGGTTTTGATGGCAAAAACAACTTTTGCAATGTATGAGATCTATGCCAAGCAAGTAGGTGCAAAAATTATCAAAACCCCTAGCCATAGCCACAATATTTCTGAATTCATACAATTATATAAACTCCATCTCCCGGAAGTTGTGTTTTTGTGTGTGCCTAATAATCCTCTTGGGGAATGTTTGGATAAAAACCAAGTGTATGAGTTTATTTCCCAAACAAGCCCGGATACTTTGGTAGTTATTGATGGGGCTTATCAAGAGTTTGCTCAAGCTAAGGATAAAAATAAAGCGATCAACCCTGCAGAGATCCTTGAAAAATTTAAAAATGTTATTTATTTAGGCACATTTTCTAAAGCTTATGGATTGGGTGGTATGCGTGTGGGTTATGGGCTTGCATCAGATGAAATTATTAAAATTTTGCATAAAATTCGTCCTCCTTTCAATATTGGTATTTTGAGTCTGGAAGCTGCTATTAGCGCACTTAAAGATGAAGAATTTGTTAAAAACTCCGTTCATGCAACTTTAAAAGAAATGCAAAAATATGAAGATTTTGCCAAAAAAAATGCGATTGATTTTATCCCTTCATGGACCAATTTTATTACTTTTATTTTGAATGATAATTTTTCGAGCACGCAATTATGTGATTGGCTTTTGCAAAAAGGGGTAATTATCAGAAATCTCAAATCCTATGGCATGAATGCTGTTAGGATCACTATTGGCAAACCCGATCAAAATCACAGAGTTTTTGAACTGATTGAAGAATTTTTAGATCACAGAAGGTCTCAGCATTGATTAAAATAAATAGAAATTTAAGAGGATAAAATTGGATATCAAAGCACTACTTAGGCAAGCTACCGGACTTTTTTCCAAACTCAATAAAAAACAAAAGATAATTATTATTGCTACGAGTGTTTTAACAGTCAGTTTTCTTGTATTTTTGTTAGTTTTTCCCATAGGAGGAAAAGATTATGCAAAGGGGAATTATGCTGTTTTGTTTGAGGGAATGAATCCCAGTGATAATGCCTTGGTGTTGCAATACCTTCAACAAAATCAAATCCCTTATAAAGTTCCAAGAGATGATACAATTCTTATCCCTAGAGATAGGGTCTATGAAGAGAGGATTGCACTAGCTACAAAGGGAATTCCCAAAACAAGTAAAGTCGGGTTTGAAATTTTTGATGTGAAAGATTTTGGAGCAACTGATTTTGATCAAAAAATTAAATTCATACGTGCTACAGAAGGAGAGCTTTCACGCACGATTGAGAGTCTCAATCCAATTCAAAAAGCTAATGTCCATATTGCAATCCCTAAAGATACAGTGTTTGTTAGCAAAGAAGTTCCCCCTACTGCCTCTGTAATGTTAAAAATCAAACCTAATATGCGTTTGACGCCTGCTCAAATCATGGGGATTAAAAATCTTGTAGCCGCTTCGGTTACAAAACTGACTCCTGAAAATGTTAAGCTTGTAGATGAAAATGGAGAACCACTGGGAGAAGGGGATGATTTTAGCACTTCTAAAGAGCTTGCTGCTACACAACTTAAATATAAACAAAATTTTGAAAATATTTTAGAAAATAAAATTATCAATATCCTTTCACCGGTTGTAGGGGGTGGTGATAAGGTTGTTGCACGGGTGAATGCTGATTTTGATTTTGCACAAAAAAAGAGCACAAAAGAAACTTATGATCCTAATAATGTCGTGCGTAGTGAGCAAAATCTTGAAGAAAAAAGAGAAGGCGGCCAACCCAAACAAGTTGGAGGAGTTCCCGGAGCAGTAAGCAATATAGGACCTGTGCAAGGGTTGGAAGATGAAAAACTAAAAGAAAAATATGAAAAATCTCAAAATACAACTAACTACGAAGTAGGTAAAACTGTCAGTGAGATTAAAGGAGAATTTGGGGTATTGTCTCGTCTGAGCGCGGCTGTCGTGGTCGATGGCAGGTATAAAAAAGTTACCAAAGATGGCGTAGAAACTCTGGAATATATCCCTTTAAATGAAGATGAAATGCATAAAATTGATTCTTTGGTCAGACAGGCTATTGGTTATAATCAGAGTCGGGGGGATAATGTTACGGTAAGTAACTTTGAATTTGATGCAAAAGCTGATAACTACGTGCCATTAGATAGGTTCGAAAAATTTTCTTTGACAGTTGAGAAATATCTGGGTCCTTTTATGCCACTTTTGAAATACCTGCTTGTGGCAGTAGTAATTTTTATTTTTTACAAAAAAGTTATTTCGCCTTTTGCAGAACGAATGCTTGAGATACAAGAAAACGAAGAAGATAAAGTCGAATCATTGTTTGAGATTAACGATGAAGATGATACTGATTTGAATAAATTTAGCGAAATGCGTAAGCGTATTGAAGATCAATTGGGGATTGGAGATAATTTTAGTGAAGATGAAGTAAAATATGATGTTTTACTTGAAAAAATTAAATCCAGCATTGAAGAAAAACCCGAAGAAATTGCTGCTTTGTTCAAGACTTTGATTAAAGATGAAATTGCCCCTGAGGGTAGGGGATAGGAGTAGATAATGGCTACAAAACTCACGCCAAAACAAAGAGCCCAGTATGATGAACTTTCTATGGCAGAGAAAATTGCTATTTTACTCATACAAGTAGGGGAAGAGACAACAAGTGAAGTTTTTAGACACTTAGATATTGAGAGTATCACAGAAATCAGCCGTCAGATTATGCAACTCAATGGCACAGATAAAGTCATTGGTGGGGCAGTGTTGGAAGAATTTTATGCTATTTTTCAATCCAATCAGTATATCAATAGCGGTGGGTTGGATTATGCAAGAGAATTATTGAATAAGACTTTAGGACCTGAAGAAGCTAAAAAGGTTTTAGATAAATTAGCCAAAAGCATGCAGTCTGCAAAGAACTTCTCTTATTTGATGAAAATCAGACCCCAACAACTTGCAGATTTTATTGTCAATGAGCACCCTCAAACAATTGCGCTTATCCTCGCTCATATGGATTCTTCAAGTGCTGCTGAAACTTTGGGTTATTTTCAAGATGATATGCGAGCGGAAATTTCTATCAGGATGGCTAATCTTGGGGACATCTCCCCGAATGTAGTCAAAAGAGTCTCAACTGTTTTGGAGAATAAACTTGAATCTCTTACAAGTTATAAGGTTGAAGTTGGAGGTCCTAGGGCTGTTGCTGAGATGTTTAATCGATTGGGACAAAAAGCAGCTAAAGCTACTATATCTTATATTGAACAAATTGATGAGCAATTAGCCAGTGAGATTAAAGAAATGATGTTTACATTTGAAGACATTTCTAAACTTGATAAAAATGCTATCCGAGAGATTTTAAAAATTGCTGATAAAAAGGACTTAATCCTTGCTTTGAAATCTTCTCCTGATGAACTTAAACAAAAGTTCTTGGATAATATGAGCACACGTGCCAGTGAACAATTTGTTGAAGAAATGCAATTCTTGGGCGCAGTAAAAGTCAAAGATGTTGAAAGCGCTCAACGAAAGATTGTTGAAGTTGTCCAATCATTGTCTGAACAAGGGTTGATACAAATTGGAGAGGAGGAAGATGTTGTTGAGTAACTTTGAAGAAGATAATTTGATCGCAAAAACTGATCTTTCTAAACATAATGTCCAGAAGTATGAATTCAAATCAATTGCTAAAAATACTTTAGAAGATTTTGAAGAAATTCCTGTGGTTGAAACTCCTATTCCTATTACGTCTTTGAATGTAGATGCTTCTCTTAAGGAATCTCAAGAGATAAAAAAATCCGGAGGTTCTTCATTGGAAAGAGATTTAATTGAAAGGCTATTACAAAAGACAGATGAACTCTCAAGCAATCTTGCTAAATTGCAAATTCAATTTGAAAAACAACAACTTGAGATTGAAGAAAGGGTGGCTTTAGCAAGAAGCGATGCCTATAAAGATGGCTTGAGAGAAGGAGAAGAAAAGACAAAAAAAGAAATGTTTGATGAGATTGAAAAACAAAAAGCCACATTGATTCAATCTGTTATTACTCTTGATAAAGAAATGCAAAAATCTCAAACTCATCTTGAAACGCTTGAGAAGGAGTTAAGTGGGATTGCCGTAGATATTGCTAAAGAAGTGATTATTAAAGAGATCGATACCAATAGTCAAAAGGTTGCGCTTGCTTTAGCAAAAGAGCTTTTAGGGGGTATTGTTGATGCAACAGATATTCATATCAAAGTCAATAGCATTGATTATCCTTATTTAAATGAGAATCTCAAAGATTCCCATAAAATTAAACTTGAAGCAGATGATGCTATTTTGAAGGGTGGTGTTATTATTGCGTGTAGCAATGGCAATATTGATGGCAATATCATGGCGCGTTATAAGGCGCTTAAACAAAGTGTATTGGATAATTTGAAGGTCTGATATGAATTCTCTTATTCCAACAAATTATTCAGATATTGCAAGAATGGATATGCCTGCTTTAAAAAAAATTTGTGAGGACATACGCAGCAGAATCTTAGAAGTAGTGAGTAAAAACGGAGGTCATTTAAGTTCGACATTAGGGGCTGTAGAGCTTATTGTAGCTATGCATTTTGTATTTAATTGCAAAGAAAATCCTTTTATTTATGATGTGAGTCATCAAGCTTATGCACATAAGCTTATTACAGGCAGATGGAAAGAATTTGAGACTTTAAGGCAATTTGGAGGGCTTAGTGGGTTTATAAATCCTTCAGAATCTGTTTATGATTATTTTATTGCAGGGCACAGTTCTACTTCTATATCTATTGGCGTAGGGATTGCTAAAGCATTTGTTTTGGAGGGCAAAACAGGTGTGCCCATTGCTCTTATTGGGGATGGGAGTATGAGTGCAGGGTTGGCGTATGAAGCACTTAATGAATTAGGTGATAGAAAATACCCTATGATTATTGTCCTCAATGACAATGAAATGAGTATCGCTAAACCTATAGGTGCGATCAGCAAATACCTTTCTCATTTGATTGCAGGACCCATGTACCAATCCTTCAAAGATACTGTTAAAAAACTTTTATCAAAAATGCCTGATAGTGCGACTTATATCGCCAAACGTTTTGAAGAGTCTTTTAAGTTAATTACACCGGGTATGTTGTTTGAAGAAATGGGGATTAATTATATTGGACCTATTAATGGGCATAATTTAGAAGAGATTATTCATGCCTTAAAATTAGCAAAAGAAATGAAAGCCCCTGTTATTATCCACGCCCAAACAATTAAGGGAAGGGGCTATGAAATCGCTGAGGGCAAGTATGAAAAATGGCATGGAGTAGGTCCCTTTGATGTTCATACAGGCAAATCAAAAAAAAATTCTTTTACCAAAAGCCCTACAGAAGTCTATTCAGAAGCTTTGCTTGAGGCTGCAAGTCAAGATGAAAAAATCGTAGGGGTAACTGCTGCGATGCCTGGAGGAACAGGATTAGGAGCATTGATTGACAAGTATCCACAGCGTTTTTGGGATGTGGCTATTGCCGAACAACATGCTGTTACTTCTATGGCAGCAATGGCAAAAGAGGGATTTAAGCCTTTTGTGAGTATTTATTCGACTTTTTTACAACGTGCCTATGATCAGATTGTTCATGATGTGGGTATTATGTCTTTGCCTGTAAAATTTGCAATCGATCGAGCGGGGATTGTAGGGGAAGATGGAGAAACACATCAAGGTTTATTAGATGTTGCTTATTTGCGCGTAGTGCCCAATATGGTTCTTTTTGCCCCACGTGATAATGCCTCATTAAAACAAGCTATAGCTTTTGGAACAAATCACTCAAGTTCGCCTTGCGCTTTTAGATATCCAAGAGGGAAATTTGTGCTTGATGAAGGAGTATTTGGAGATAATGGTTTTATAATAGGAAAATCGGAGCTTTTACTCAAAGGAGAAGATGTTATTTTGATAGGTTATGGAAATGGAGTGGGGAGGGCATATGAAGTTTCTAAGGTTTTAAGAGAAAGAGGAGTAAATCCAAGTCTCCTGGATTTGAGATTTGCAAAGCCTTTAGATGAGAATTTGAAAAATATATTGCCTTCTTATCGTTTTGCTTTTGTTTTTAGCGATAATTACAAAATCAACGGCATTGCTTGCGCATTGCTTGAATATATTGCAGAATACAAAATCAAACTTGAATTGCATACTTTTGAAGTAAAAGATAGCTATATCCCCCATGGAGAAACTTCTGTTGTTGAAAATTCATTGGGTTGGAGTACTTCTTCTCTTGCCCAAAGCATTCTGGAGAGGATCAGATAAGTCCAATCCTCTTTAGAATTTATAGAGGGATAAGCACATAACCTTTTTCTTGAAAAGAAATTAGTGTTGTAGCGCCTGAGAGGGCTAATAAAACATTTTTATATACCCATTGGGGTTTATAATCATGTTCCGCCCATGCTTGAGAGCATACGCTAATTTGTACTCCCAGTTTTTTGAGATCATCAATCAAGGCTAGATTGGGGTTATTAACACCAAATTTTTCATGATAATGGGCATTATCAAGAGCCAAAGGTGTTGCATCTCCACTCGCTACAGCAACAATTTTTAGAACTGAAGGCGAAATGCCTACAGCAGCATAAAGATTGATAGTCCTTGCTATTCTATCCAGAGAGGGATTGACTTCTTTAGGCGAAGAAGATCCTTTTGTCAGATCAAATACCATTTTGTGTTCAGGCATTGATTTATCGGGTTTGAATTGAGTATTTGGCATCAGATAAATTTTGCCATAAGGGGCAGGAATAGGATCAGTAGTTTTTGCAATTAAAGGCAAAAATAACATCCCTATTGAGAGTATAGAAAAAATAAAATAACGCATTAAAACCTCCTAAAGTGTGTTTAGGGATTTATTTTAATACATTTTTTCAAATAAAAAATACTCAGACTAAAATACAACTGTTTTGTTTCCATAAATAAATATTCTATCATTCAAAGCCAAAGTGATTGCTTTGGCAAAGACAACTTTTTCTACATCTCGACCTGCTTTTTGCATGTCTTGCCAGCTGTAAGTGTGATCAATTTTGATAATATCTTGAGTGATAATAGGTCCTTCATCTAAGTGATTATTCACAAAATGTGCTGTCGCCCCAATGATTTTGACTCCGCGCTGAAATGCTTGTTTATAAGGATTTGCTCCAATAAAAGCAGGCAAGAAACTATGGTGGATATTAATGATTTTGTTTTGATATTTTTCTACAAAAGAAGGGGAAAGAATACGCATATATTTTGCCAAAGCTAAAAAATCCACTTCAAATTCATCGCATTTTTCTAAAACAAGGCGTTCATGTTCTTCTCTGGAAATGTTTTGAGTAGGGATATGAAAAAATTGGATATCAAATTTTTTTACTAAATTTTCAAGATCTGTATGATTGCTGATGATGGCTTTGATATTGGCATCCAATTCGCCGCTATCATATCGAAGCAATAAATCTCCCAAGCAGTGATTTTCTTTTGTGCAAAGAATAATAATAGATTTTTTCTTTTGTTCAATAACATTAACTTGGGCTTGCGTAGGTAGGGAATTTTGAAGTTCATTTTTAAGTTTTAAGGAATCTGTATGTCCATTAGCAAGTGTGCGCATAAAAAACCAATTGCTTTGCTGATCGACAAATTCGTCATTGCGTTCAATATTTAGCCCATGTGCAAATAAAATAGAAGAAATTTTAAAAACCAAACCTTGCATATCCGGAGAACTAATAAGGATAGTATGCTTCATGGCTGTCTTATCGCAATTGATAACTCAAGGTATTTAACATCATTTGTGTGCTTGTTTTAATGATTTTATCCAGATAGGCTTCAAATTTATCTTTTTTAAGCCAAGTAGCATCTTTTACTTGTGAGAGATTTTTAAGCATATCAATGGCTTGAGCTTGTGTGCCTACAACATCAATAAGTCCAAGTTTAAGCGCTTTTTTAGCGCTAAATATTTTGCCTTGTGCGTATTGATTGGCTGCTTTGATTTCAAGCCCTCTGGCATCGGCAACATCTGAAACAAACATCTCATACTCTTCTTCAATAAGATTTTTGAGAAATGCTCTCTCATCGGGCGTCCATTTTCTCAAAAAAGTGCCCACTTCTTTATATTTCCCTGCTGCAATTCCTTGTTCTTTGATGCCTAATTTATTAGCAAGTTCTTCAATATTTGCTCCACTAAAAATCACACCAATAGATCCAATCAGCGATCCTCTGTTAGCATAAATCTTATCTGCATACATACCTGCATAATAACTTCCACTTGCCATTGCGCCTTGTACATAGGCAATTACAGGCATTTTTTCTTTAAGTTCTGCAATCATATCGCTGATTTCTACACTTGCTCCTACAGCTCCTCCGGGGGAGTCTATAACCAATAATACACCTTTGATGGTTGGGGTAGTCAAAATTTTGTCTATTTGTTCGTGAATATCTTCGCTGCTAAGAATGGGTCCTCGAAGATAAATTTTTGCCAAATTTGGGGGGTTGATTTTTGAATCACTTGGGATTATTGCAAGAATCAACAAGATTAGAATGACTAAAAATACTAATGCTTTAAAATATTTAGTAATAAAATCCAAAGGGATTGTAAAAATATGAAAAAATTTCTTTATCATTTTATGCCTTATAACTGGAATCTCTTGAAATTATATTTAAGAAATGCTTAATTTTATTTGATAAATGTATTTTTTAGTTCATTTGGGTTATGATAGAAAATCATAAAATTGATCCAAAAGGAATGATGATGGCATGTAAATTATGTCCTAAAATTAGGAAAATTGATATTATTTTTATCATCATAATTTGTGCGGGAATGTATGGTGTAGATAGATATCAAAGTCATAAAAAAGAAGTTGAAAAATTTAAAGCATTTGAGCAATTACAAAAAGATTGTTTGTTTGGAAATCAAAAAGCTTGTAGGGAAGTTTATGGAGAAAAATAGGATCTTTAGAAATAGTAAAATTGGAATAATTCAGACTTAGGAGGGTTCTAAGCCTGAATAAATTTGCGTTTTTATATTTTCTATTTTACAACATACAAACAAAAAAAGGAGGAGTCCATTAAATGATTAATGGACTCTTGTATTATAACTAATGATTTTGATAAACACAAATAATGGTTTTTAGAATCAAAAAATTAAATATTTTACATTATTTTTATAATAAAAAATAAATAGTATGAAATATAATTTTTAGATACTCCTATATTATGAATAAATATAATGGTATTTTAAGTTTTTTATTATAGAAGATGAAACTTATAAGCATTATTTAATGCCAATGAGATACGCCAAGATAGGTCTAAAAATTATATTTCATCCCTGATTTTATAAGAAATATTCAAAAATATTCAATAAATATAGCAATATAATATCTTATTATATTTAATTTATTAAAAATTTATTTTTAATAAAAAGTATTAAATTAAATAATTTTAAATTAATTTTAAAAAATTTTATAGGTTTAGAATGTGCATGGATAGTTTTTAAAAAGTAATGGGATAAGAGTAAAAATGAGAGCAATTTTTAGAAATACTCAAAGAATTCAAAAAATTAAGTTAGCTAATTAGGTATTATTTTTAGATTTGCAAATATTTCATTTAGAAGACTATAAAAAATATTTAGAATTTATTTAGAGGGAATTTTAGTTTTATTTTGATTTTGGGTATTGTTGGCTGCTTCAGATAGATATTTTAGCCCTGTAACACTGCTTAAACAAACGCCTATACCAATAATATAGGGGATAATCATAAATATATTCTTATTTATCAAAAGTATGAGAGTGCCAATCAAAATGATATAAGCAAAAATTCTAAAAAACCCCATAGAAAGCTCTAAGCCTAAGATAAGATTTGAAAAATTAAACTTAGTTTTAGGTTTTTTTTCTTCCGGATCTTGGGCTTGTGCGCTTGCTTGTGCAAGTTCTTTTTTGATTTTTCGTTTGAGACTTACATAAGTGCTATAAAGCACTAAAAAAAAGCTAAAAAAACCTACTTCAAAATTGAGTAGGCCAATTATTTCCCAAAAAATCACACATAAGATCGCACTGATTATGTTAATAAATAAAAATACCAAAAAACAGCTGTATTTACAACTCATCGGGATTTTCTTTATAGCTGTATTTGAGTTCTTTTGCCAGTTCATCAAATTCTTTTTTTGCTCTCTTGTAGGCTTTGTAGATATTAAGTATAGCCCCCCCAATTCCCCAAGCCACTCCAAGCCAAAATAACCAAGCAATGCCGCTAAATTTTTGGAGTAAATATCCAAGCCCTACACCCAACAAAATAGCAACAACTATGGAAATTCCAAGACTCAAATCATTTGCTCCAACTACCACTTTTTTAAATTTAGGATCTTTTTGCATGCTTTAGATTTCTCTTGAAATAGCTTCAAATGAATTTTTAGCTGCATTAATGGCTTCATCAATAATACTTTCATTCATTGATGTGCAAATAAAGCCGGTTTCAAATTGCGAACAAGCCAAATAAACGCCATTTTCAAGCATTTTTTGATGAAATTTTGCAAATAATTTGGTATCACTTTTTTGAGCATCTTCAAAATTATTAACCTTTGAGGTGTTGAAGAAAAATCCAAACATACTCCCGCGCACGCAAGTTTGTAGTGATATGCCATAGTCTTGCGCAGCCATTTGAAACCCTTGTGTTAGTCTGTCTGCCAGGGACTTGAGATATTCATAGATATGGGGATTTTTTTTGATTTTGCAAATTGAGGCGAGTCCGGCAGATACGGCAATAGGGTTACCACTAAGTGTTCCGGCTTGATAAACCCCACCTACAGGGGAAAGTAAATTCATAATATCATCTTTGCCTCCAAAAGCAGCCAATGGCATGCCTCCACCTATAACCTTCCCGAAACAAGCCATATCAGGGACAACATCACAATAGCCTTGCACACCCTTTAATGAAGCTCTAAAGCCACTCATTACTTCATCAAAAATCAATACTGCTCCATATTGATTGCATAACTTCCTGAGATCTTTGAGAAATTCTATTTTTGCAGGCACTAACCCCATATTTCCTGCAATAGGTTCAATAATAACACAACCTACATGACCGCTTGTTTCAAAACATGCTTTGAGTGAATCAATATCATTATATTCGGCGATTAATGTATGCTTGCTAAAGTCTTGGGGGATACCCGGAGAAGAAGGCGTTCCAAAGGTTGCGCACCCACTCCCTGCATTTACCAAGAGACTATCACTATGCCCATGATAACACCCTTCAAATTTGATAATATCATCTTTTTTGCTATAGGCACGAGCGAGTCGGATAGCACTCATTGTAGCTTCTGTGCCGCTGCTAACCAGACGTATTTTTTCTATCCCTTCATAAGATGAGATGATTTCTTTGGCAAGTGCGGTTTCTATTTCTGTGGGTGCACCAAAACTTAAGCCATTTTGTAGAGCTGTATGGACGCTAGCTTGAATATCAGGATCGCAATGTCCAAAGATTAGGGGTCCCCAACTTTGAACAAAATCAATATAACGATGGTTATCTGCGTCAAATAAATAACAACCTTCTCCTCTAAGAATAAATAAAGGTGTGCCCCCTACGCTTTTAAATGCTCTTACGGGTGAATTAACACCTCCGGGAATAACCTGTTTGGCTTCATTAAAATCATTGATACTATGCAATAAATCCAAGTATTTCTCCTAATTATAAAACTATTGTAAAACTTAGGGTTATTATACCTGTTTTGTATAAAGATTTTTGAGGGAATCCGGGGTTGCGGGAAAAACCCGCAATGATGTAAAAACTATTATTTACAAACTTATTGAATAGGAGCACTAAAACTAATGCTTACTTGAGACCAAGTCATGCCCTCATGAAGATCATGGCAACCAACTGCAAGTTGCTTGTAAGCTTCATTGAGTCCAAATTCTAAAACATCAAGCACTCCTGTTGCTGTAAATTTCCCATCTTTAATGCTATATTGCATAGGGACTTTGATGCTTCTTTCATTCATTTTTACAAGTGCCAGAATAGTTCCTTGATCTTTTCCTTCTACAACATTTTTAAATGTAACTTTAATTCCCCCTTTTTTAAAGTGAGAAAAGAAATAGTTTTTTACATTTTTATTTTTAGCATCATTATGCAAATTAACTTTCATCGGATCGATTGTGGCTGTAGCTCCTTCAAGGGTAGAGGCGATACTATCGTGTTTTTTACCAAATTTATATGCAATATCATCAAAAGTCCCTCCAACACCAACTTTATTGGCTGTTTTATAGGCTGTCCAACCGGTTTCTACCTTTGTAGTATCAATTGTGGCTGCGTTTGCAATCATTCCAAATAGGGCAATTGCCAGAATACTTGCTATAGATTTTTTCATTTTATCTCCTTTATAATTTATTTTGAATTTATAGCCTAAATACTTTAGTCTATAATTATTAATGGTTTGCTTATAGAACTTTATTTTAATCTTTATAATGATTATATTTAATTTTTGATTATATTTTGTAATTAGTTACCATATATTTATTTATTAATGTAAAAAATGTCGTATTCCTGTGAAATAAAGTGCAATATTATGTTCATTTGCGCTTTGAATTACTTCATCATCACGAATGCTTCCTCCGGGTTGAATAATGGCGCTCACCCCAATCTCTGCTGCCATATCAACACTATCGCGAAAAGGAAAAAATGCCTCAGAAGCCAGAGAAGATCCTTTTAGAGATATTCCCATATCTTTTGCTTTGCTTATGGCTGCTTTGGCAGCATCTACACGGCTTGTCATCCCCATTCCTATGGCAACGAGTGTGGCATTTTTTACATAAGCAACACAATTAGATTTGGTAAATGCAGCAATTTTATAAGCAATTTCAAGGTCTTGAAATTGTTCTTTGGTGGCTGGAGTTTGGCTCATTAATTTTGCATTTGAAATTTCATTATTTGCAATTATATCTGCTTGTTGATAGACAAATCCCCCTTCAATATGTTTAAAATCAATTTTATCTTGTGGAAATTTGAGTGTATTTTCCCCACAAGAAAAGATTTTTATCCTTTTCTTGGATTCAAAAACGCTTAGGGCTTGGGGAGTGAAACCAGCTCCAATGAGTACTTCAATAAAAGTTTGATTGATTTGTTTTGCAAGAGGTTCATCAATGATTCCATTCACAGCTACAACACCTCCATAGGCGCTGATAGGATCGCATTTCAAGGCTTCTTGATAGCTTGCAAGAAGATTTTCTTTGATAGCAAAACCACATGGGTTGGCATGTTTGATAATACAAACTGCAGGGGCATCTCCAAAATTTGTGGCAATTTTTATAGCAGCATTCATGTCTGTGAGATTATTAAAACTGATTTCTCCTTTGTGAATTTTGAATGTGTTATGGTAAAAATTGTCAAATTCATAAAGCGCTCCTTTTTGATGGGGATTTTCTCCATATCGTGTTTGATAAACTTTGGAACCTGTTATAAATACCTTTTCTCCCATACCCTGAGAAAAACGTTTATTCATATAATTGGCAATCAAACAATCATAAGTTGCTGTATGTTCAAAGGCTTTTATCATCATTTTGCGACGAAATTCCGGGGTATTTTGATGATTTTTGAGTGTTTGAATAACCAGGGCATAGTCGTTTATATCTGTGATGACAAGGACATCTTGGAAGTTTTTGGCGGCTGCTCGGATCATTGAGGGACCACCAATATCGATATTTTCAATGATTTCTTCAAAGTCATCTGTCTTTTGTGTGGTTTGTTTAAAAGGATAAAGATTGACACAAACAATATCTATGGAGACTATATCATAGTTTTTGAGTTGGGCTGAGTCATTAGGATTATTCCTGCGATGCAAAATACCTCCATGAATTTTGGGATGAAGTGTTTTTACTCTGCCATCAAAAAGTTCGGGACTTTGGGTATATTGGCTTATATTTTTAGCCTCAATAGAATTTTCTAACAGGATTTTAAGTGTCCCTCCTGTGCTTAATATTTCATAACCCATAAAACAAAGACCCTTGGCAAATTCGACAATCCCTTCTTTATTGCTTACACTTAATAATGCATACATAAATCTTTCCCTTCTTTTAGCTTTGAAATATTCTAAAAGTATAGCAAAAGCCATATTAAGATTTTATATTTTTATTTATTAGATAAAATTTTTGTTTAGATAAATTTTAGCATATATAATAGGAGAAAAAATGTTACAGGAAAAGGGCTATTTTAGCTATTTGCCCATAAGTTTATTTGGGAGTGTTATGGGGTTGAGCGGGTTGAGTGTTGCTTGGGAATTGGCATCTCAATTATATGGTATTACTCTTATTGTATCTCAAGTTGTTGGCTGGATTGCAATTTTGGCTTTTGTGATTTTGGCAATTGCTTATGGACTCAAAATAATTACAAATTTCGATAGTTTTTGTTCAGAATTTAAAAATCCTATTTTAAAAGGATTTTTTGGAACATTTATTATCTCACTTTTGCTTTTACCTATGGTGATTTATCATTATTCTCCTCTGATAGCCATGATTATGTGGATCATAGGAGTTATTTTAATGTTGTTGTTTGCATGGCATATGGTGAGTTTTTGGATTTGTTCCAAGCAAGAGCAAGGACATGTAACTCCGGCATGGATTATCCCTGTTGTTGGGACTTTGGATATTCCTTTAGCTTCTCATTTGTTTGGTTTTTATCAGAGGGTTTATTATTTAAATGTTTTAGCCCTTTGTATTGGATTATTTTTTGCCTTGCCTATTATCACTCTTATTTTATCTCGAATCTTACTGGTAGATAAACTCCCCAATAAATTAATGCCTACTCTGATGATTCTTGTAGCTCCTTTTTCGGTAGGATTTTCAGCTTATTTAAACATCGTAGGGGAGATTGATTTATTTGCATTGAGTTTATTTTTTTTAGGATTGTTTATTTTTTTGGTCTTGCTCCCTCAATATATGACAATAATTAAGTGCTGTCCATTTCGTATAACATGGTGGGCTGTAAGTTTTCCTTTGAGTGCGTTGGGAGTTTCTATGCTTCGGGTTGTAAAAGAATTTGATAGTCCTTATTTGCATTTTTTGGTTTTGTCGTATTTGATTGTTTTTACATTATTGATGTTGTGCTTGATAACTCGCACCCTTAAAGGAATATTTAATGGAGAGCTTAGAGAGTTGAGTTAAAAATCAATCAGTACCCAACTTTTTAATAAAGTTTAAATTAATATCAAATATAATACTCAGATTATAAAATGAATCTGTAATTTTTAAGGATTATGATTTAAATATATTTAAATTTTAAATCAAGAGGCAATTAGATTTGCTAAATTTAGCTAATAATCTGTAGATTTTATAAATTACAATTTCAAGCTAAAAAAGGTTGGATTTGGAGTTCTTTAACACAAAACAATTCAAACAATGGGGTAGTAAAATTATTCGCTTCGTTGTTCAAAAATCTTATCAATACAGGATCTATCTCCAAAAAATTGAGGATTATAAAGTCTATTTGATTTTGATTACTTCGGTGGTCTTTTTTGTGTTGATAGGAGCGAATGTTTTTTATCAGATTCAAAGCTTTATTCATAATCTTGCTCAACAAAATAAAAATTTAATTATTTCAGATATGAAATATATGATTGAATCTTGGATTAACAATAAAGTTTTGCTTCTTGAAGAAAGTTCTAACCATATTGTCAAAGCAAATCTGTTGAAACACCCTAAAGAATTTAAAACTTTTAGTGAAAATATTCTTAAGCGTTCTTCGTTTTCATTCGACTCTATTGAACTTTTCCTTGATGATGGTAAAATGTATATTGATGGTAAAAAATTTGACTATTCTACTTCCAAAATAAATCCTTTTAAGCAAGAGTGGTTTTTGAAAATCAAAAATTCTTTAATTCCATCTATCACCAAGGTAGATTTTCATCCATATTTAAAACAAGAGGCGATTAATATTTGCACACCTTTAAGTATTGACAAACTCAAAGGTGTGTTGTGTGGGGTTATAAAAATTCAGTCTTTGTTTGAGAAAATTCAATCGCTGCATACTTATAAGGCTTATTTTTTTATAACTGATGAGCATCTAAAAATTATCAATCATCTCCAAGATGAGAAATTTCAAAATAGCTTACAGAATTTCTTGGATTCTTTGAATTTTTCATTAAAAACTAACCCTATTGAAATCAATCAACACTCTATTACGCTTTTGCATTTAAAAAAATTTGATTGGTATATTGGAGTAGGCTTAGATACCAAAGAAATTTTGAAAGAAAATCTTAAGAATATTATTTGGCAAGAAGGGATTTTCTTTTTATGTTTTGTATTGCTGGTAATTATTACAAATACTTGTTATGAGTTTTTGCGTCGCAGGGTAGATTTGAAAAAAAAGGAATACGAGCACATTTTGATTTATCGATCTAAGCTGATTGAAATGGGTGAAAATCTCGGCGCGATCAATCACCAATTCCGACAACCCATCAATGCGCTTTCACTTTTGATTCAAAGCATGCTTTTATTGCAAAAAGATGGTATTTTAAGTGAAGATATTTTGATGCAAAATTTAAATTTATGCAAAAAATCTCTTGATGTATTAGAAAATACTATAGAGGTATTTAGAAAATTTTATCGTTATGAAGCTGTGATTAAAAATTTTAATCTTTCAAATTGTATTCAGGATGTTTTGGATATTTTGGGACCGGAAATGAATCTTAAAAACATTGCAATACAAACAAATCATTATCAAAATATTGAAGTTTGTTCATTTGAAACCTATATCCAACAAATTTTGTTTGTTCTGCTTCAAAATGCCAAAGATGCTCTTATAGAATCCAAAGCCAAAAAAATTCCCTGTGACAATAAGATTCTTATTTGCGTAGAAGAAAAAGATAATTTGGTTGCAATTAGCATTACAGATTATGGGATGGGGATTGGTGAGAAAATCAAAGCAAATATTTTTTTAAAAATTCAAACTTCCAAAAGTTCTAATGGAATGGGTTTTGGATTATATTTTTCCAAAAAAATAGCTCAAAAAAAACTCAAGGGTGATATAGAAATTACTTCATTTCAAGATCCCACAACTTTTAAATTGACATTTTCAAAATACTTAAATCAAAATGAGGGAACATGAATCTACAAACACTGAATTTACTCCATAATATTTCATGCTTATTGGTAGAAGATGACAAAATAGCTTCTATTGCTATTGAGCAGAGTCTAAAACCTTATTGTAAGAATTTTTTGGTTGCTAATGACGGGGAAGAGGGATTAAAATTATATAAACAGCACTTTTTTGATATGATTATTACAGATATTAATTTGCCCAAAATAAATGGCTTTGAAATGATTCGAGAGATTTTGAGTATCAACCCTATGCAACATTTTATTGTTATCACTTCTTATGACACAGATGATAATATCCTTACAAGTATCAAAGAGGGAGCTTACATTTATATGAGAAAACCTCTTAGCCTTTTAGAACTTCAAACACATTTAATTATGTTTTCTCAAAGAAATAATCTCAAAGATGATAAAATACAGCTTTCAAAAGATATTGTTTTATGTCTTCAAACTCAAATCATCTATAAAAATAATCAAGAAATTTTTTTATCCCCTAAACTCAATAAGATTTTTTGGCTTCTTTATTACAATAAAAATAATATTGTTTCTTATGATATGATTATTTCTTATGTTTATAACGATGAGGAAACTCATATCAATACGATTCGAATGGCTTTAGCTCGGTTAAAAAAACAAATTGGAAATGATTTGATACAAAACATTTCCAATATAGGCTATATCTTAAAAACAAATTCTAACAATACATCTTCATAAGCTTGCTTGCCCCTCCTTATTTATCTATTTACTAAAGGCTTTTTGCACGCTAAATGGAAATGCTTGATAGCCTTGTGTATCATGAATTTGTATTTCTACAGAAGGTTCTTTTTCAGGAGCAGGGGATTTGGGATTCCACTTAAACTCATTGATATAAGGACTTGGGGCAGATAAAAATGCTCCAGTTTTTAGATCAAATTCTGAACCTGCAGTAGCTGAATATACCATGACAGAATTTTTGTCTGTTTGGAATTCTACAAGGCTTGTTACAGGGCTAAACCATTTGTGACCTCTTTCTTTGCCATATTCCCACAGTTGTTGCACGGTTTTTTTAGCTTGGTCAATTTTGTAAATAACAGCTCGAGAGTATTTATCGCCCGGGAAGAGAGGTTGTTCCATACCTCTGGAATCACCATTATCAAAAACAGAGAGGTATAAAATATTGCCCTTAGATTTAGAATCAATTTTAAAGGCAGTATGTTGTGTCCATGTCCAATCAAAATTACCTTCACATTTGCTATTTTCACATTTGACTTTTTTGCCATTGGCATCTATAGGAGTGAGGATTTTGTCTTGAAATTTTTTATTCCAGCCTTCCGGGCTTGATAAAATCCATTTAATTTGTTTGTCTCTGCCTATTTTGACAACAGCGCTTTGATGTCTGGAACTGATAATGATGGAATCATCGGCATCATCATAATCAACACTATTAACATGCGCCCAATTTCTTCCGGCTCCGGTTCCTACAATATCCCCAAACAAATCAGAGCTATCCAGTGCTGCTAACTCTTCTTTTGTGAGTGTTTGACCGGCTTTTGAGTTGTCTATATTGAGACAAACAGCTCCTTGATCGAGTACTTTAAGGACAACATCTCTATAAGGATCTAAAATATCATATAATCTCCAATCATCAACGACATTGCCATTTTCATCAACTTCTGCAATCACATCTCGAACAGTCCTGACATTTTTGCCATCATCTCTTTTGTAGTTTGAGCTTCCTACGCGGAGGAAATAATGTCCATTAGAAGCATTATCCATAGAGTGAGAAAAATCATTATAACCTGCAGGCAATTCACGATTAAAAATTTCTCTACCTAAAATGTCATATTTGACATATCTTTGACCATATCCCCAACTCATTGCTCCATCTTTATTTTGCTTGAATCCCATCATAACCCCTGCATGATAAATAGTTTTGATATCATAAATTGGAGTAGCGAACATATACCATCTGACTTCGCCTTGTGTATCAATAATGAAATTCTGCGGATAATAATTCCATTCTAATGCTCCACCGGTTGGATTATTCCATACAACGCGAGTGCCTTGCCCATTTTTTTCTGCCAGGTTATTGACAAAATAAAGTCTATCTTTAAATTCCGGAGCTACTTTTTTAACACTAATAGAACTAAACATAACTCCTTTTTGCAAGGGCAGTCCTGTTACTTCTGCATATAGGGGTGGGGCATACATAGTATAAGTTTCTTTTAAATGATCCTTTTTTCCTTTATAAATCCTGTCATATTCAACATTGACTTGATTGATATAATCAGAATAAAGACCAAAAACAGGAATACCTCCATGTGTTCTCAGGTGTTTATCAGCAACTTGATAAGAAATACTCTGTCCTCCTTTTTTAGGGACAATGCTCACTTTAACATTGCTGAGTGTGTATCCGCCATCTTTAATGATAGCAGTAAGGGGCGCTATGCCATAAGGATTCATCACTACTTCTCCAATTTGCCCTTGTTTGACATAATCTGTATGTGGTCCGGACGCCCCACCAATAGCCATAGTTGCTGTAGGGATTAGTGATCCGATACAACCTGCAATTAAAATACTTGCTAAAATTTTACTTATTTTCATTGATACTCCTTTTTGTTTTTTTGGGTAATTTTATTTTTTGATTGCTTGATATATCCAACTTGCTGCCATTGCTATTAATATCACCAGACAAATTACATAAGCAAGCAAGCAAGCTTGTGCCATATTCATAAAATGATGAGAGGGGATTAAATACCACCCATCATTATAAAAATCTACCATTGCTTTTCTTATCCCTTCAAGCACAACTCCATCAGGAACCATTGGGTTGTCAAATCCACAATCCCCTGTGGGTTGAAACCAACCGGGAAACCATTTGTCTAAAGGGAGACCAAAAGGGAAACTAGGCTCTGCTGAACAACCTTGCACTCCAAACATAGCCTCAGGATCGGGACTATGGGCTGCATGATGGATATTATTTAATGTAAGGCTATAGCCAATACCAATAATACTTCCATAAAATCCTAAGATATAGCCAATAATTTTAAGAATGATTTTTTTGGGGTTAATAGCTGCAATAACCCCAGCAAAAAACATTACAAAAAATGCGTATCGGATATAGACACATTGCTCGCAAGGGAGCATATAAACATAGTCTTGAAATAGAAAATGGGCTACAAAAACCAAGCCTAGTGTAACAATTGCCATTAACAGCCATAAAAATCTTTTATTTTGCCATTTTGCAATTGTAGGGACAGGAGAGGAGATAAACTCTTTCCATAATTTTTTTATCATAACAACCCCTTTACATTTTTAGCAAATCGTTAATAATTTGCTCTAAATGATCAATAGAGCGGATTGATTTGGTGTAGATTAAATATTTTCCATTAACAACAAAAGCCGGAACACCTTGGATTTTGGCAATTTCATAACTAATATCCCATGTTTTTAAGAGATTCAATACCGCCGGGTTTGATTTTTCTGCATTGAATTCACTCTCACTCATTCCGACTGCATCAAGTCCTGTTTTTAAGAAACTTTGAGGATCAGCACCATCTTTCCAACGATTTTTTTTGACATGGTATTCATCAAAATATTTATATTCAGCTTTGTGAAACAAAGATGCATCGCTATTGATATCAATACCATTTTTTTGATCTTTAACAGCCAAGACAGCGAATAACTCACTTGCTTGCACGCCATATTTACCTTTTGTTTTAAGATGAAAAGGTTTAAAAGCCACACCTTTTGGGAGATCTTTGACTATTTTTGGAACAATTTTAGAATACTTAAAACAAAAGGGGCAATCATAACTGAAAACCTCTATAACACTATTTTGAGCATTGGGAACAGGATCGGGCAATACCATGTATTCTGTCCCTTCTTTTGCAGCATGTAAGCTTATGGATCCAAACAATACGGCTATGCCAATAAGCCTTGAGAATTTTGTCAATAAACTTGATTCTTTCATAATAACTCCTTCATGATTTGATAAAGAGATTATAAAAAGAAGGCATAACAAAAAAATCACATTCAGCTTACAAATAACTTAAGAAATTAAAGATTTATTTTTTGTAGAAAGATTTATGATGTAGATTTTATTTTAAAATTTTATAATTGAATTTTAATAATAAAAAATAAACCTATCTATTTTATTAGATTTGTTCAAGATTTAAGATAGCATTAAAAATTTCTTCTTTGCTTGATAAGGTGATGTCTTGAAATTGGGTTTTATTAAAGGTATTTTGACGTTTGGCAAGTTGTGTAGTATGGATGAAAATAAGATTTTCAAGCGCTTCTTGGGTGATGTTTCCTTCCAGATAAGAAATACATTCTTTGGGTCCGATAGCCTTAAAAGGTTGGGAATTTTTAGGGTATTTTTGTATTAAACCGGCAATTTCTTCAATAATACCCTCTTGAAGCATGGTTTGTGTGCGGTGCTTGATAGTTTCTCTTAATTTTTGGCGATCACAAACAATCCCATAAAGTTTTATAGGGTGCATAAAGGGTTGCTTAGGGTGTGTAGCAAAATAGAGACTTGGAGGGGTATGTGTAGCAAAATATATTTCCAAAGCTTTGTGAATACGATAAGTATCTTTAGATTTGATATTTTCGGCATAACAGACATCAATTTGTTTGAGAAAATCATAAGGAGATTTTAGAGCATTAATCTGTTTATGGATGTTTTGTTTTTGAGACTCACAAAGTGTAGGGACAGGGCTTAATCCTTCAATAATAGATTTGAGATAAAAGCTACTCCCTCCTGTGATAAGGAGTGTTTTTTTGGAAGTTTTTTTGATGGCCAGATCTAAAAAATTTCTAAATACCATTGCATTGTTGGGCTCTGTAATATCTAGTTCATTGATTCCATAATGTTTAATAGACATAAGTTGGGATTCTTTGGGTTTGGCAGAAGCAATATTGATCTCTTTGTAAATGCTGAGTGAGTCCAGAGAAAAAATTTCTGCATCAATAGTTTGGGCTATTTTTATGGCTAAAGCAGATTTTCCACTTGCTGTGGGTCCTAGAATTGCTAAAAGATTGATATTTTTCAAGTTAGCCAATGACTTCCTTATTTTTATTTTACAAAATAGATTATATAAAAATTCTCTATTTTTTTGGATTTTATAAATTATGGTTTGGTTCTTTGTGGTAAATTATCTCCGAATTGTTTGTGAGGGAATTGCACAATTTTATGTGCAAAATGTAGTCAGTATATGGGCGTTATATAAAAATATACAATTAAAATGGAGATAAGGAGATGAAAACAATTGATAGGATTATTGCCATTTATAATCGCTATGGTATGAGTATTTCAAGATTTTCTCAAATTATCAATAAAGATCGGAGAACATTGACATCATGGATAGATAAAAGCACTTCAAAAGAACCTTCCGGCCAAGTCAAAAATGCAATTTGCGCTTTTTTCAGATATCCTCAAAATATTTGGGATTGTCCTGATGAAGAATTTGAGGAGTTATTAGGAAAAATCCCTGAGGCGCAAGTTAGAATTATTGATGAGGGTTGTGATGGGGGACTTGCTTATATTTTTGACAAAGAAAGCGAAGAAAGACTCGTGATCCATTCTCGATTTCCGGGGTATGCTTATGAATATAAAATTATTGATTTTCTCTATAAAGATTATTCTTTTTTTGTTAAAAAATTCCAATCTCAAAGTGCAAGAATTCTAAATTACAGTTTTCGTTCTGTTGAATGGTATAGTATTGAATCTGTTTTGAAATTTGCATTCTCCCGGATTGGAAATTTTTATAAAAAAGATGAAAAAATCAGGATATTAAAACTTGTTTATGATACTTTTAATGACAACTACAACAAGGGTTTATATTTATTTGATTCCCATTCAACAAAAATGGATGGATTGGATAAAATTTATATTTCTATTAACAATAAGCAAAAAATTCTATTTTTTAAAATACCTATTGATTGGTTGATTGTTGAAGTTTCAAATCCGGCGCTTGTAGATAGGTTTCATCGATATTTTACATCAATGTCTCAAACACCTAAGCATATTTTACGCACAGACTCTCCAAAAATTTTATGGATACTGTTAGAATGTATCCAAAAGAATCAAACTTTGTTGGAATTTTATGAACAAGTATCTTCACAAACCTCTTACGGGAGTCTCTTTGCTAATAATATTTCTTTGGAAGTTTAATTTTATTTGTTTTGACTGAGTTTTTGCCAAACCCAAGATCATTTCGCAAGAAGCCTTGCTTACATTCCCAAGTGCAGGATTATATCCTGCTGATAGGGAGTATCAAAGTTTTATTTGTCTTGATTAGAGTTGCAAGCAACCTTAAGATCACTTACACGAATCCAATTCATATTCACTTTTAAAGTTATTGGGTTACATCCTGCTACCACAGGAGTATCAACCCGGTTTTATAGGATTTGATTGACATTTTTGGGAATGCTAAAACCACTCCTTGTATATTTGCCACTGAGTTAGCGCCCTATTTATCAGGGAGTGTGCAGGGGTAGGAGGGAGTTTTATAGACTGCCCAAAGATTTAAGATCGCTTAAGAAATCTGCCCCCTATCCCTTTAGAGACGTTTTTAAGATCTACGAAGAGGGGTTATTGTTTTGCTATTAGTTCTTTATAATAAAAACTATGCATAATAGCAAGTTCTTCTTCGCTCATATTGCCATCCAAAATGGAATCCAAAGCTCCCTCAATAGCAAATATAGACATATAAATATGCGTGATAAGCATAGCAATGACGCCAAAACCTAAAACATTATGAATAATAGCTGTAAGTCTTAAAAAATTAATATCGCCATAAAAATAGTGCATAATAAGACCTGTAGCTGCCATTATAAATCCACCTAATGTAGCGATCCAAAACCAAATTTTTTGTCCTGCATTAAATTTTCCTGCAGGGACAGGATTTTTGGCTTGAGAGAGATAGCCCCCCATAATCTTAAACCACCCTATATCATAGAGTTTGAATAAAGAAGGTTTCAGCCACATTAAAAACATCAAAATTCCAAATACTATGAAAACAAAAGTAGCTATGAAATGAATATTTTTGGCGCTCCTAATAAGCAAACCTCCCCCTAATTTATCTCCAAAAACCATCATTAATCCTGTAACACAGATAATTACAAAAGGTATAGCTGCTCCCCAATGGACAAAAATATTATATTTGGAAAATACTTTGAATTTTTTGCCATGATGATTGAACTTTCTAGATCCTATGATTTTGTAATGTCCAAAAAAAGCAGCAATTACAACAATAATAATCCCTAAAAATATAGGTGCAAAAAATTTGTTTTGCAAAAGAGTAAATATCTGTCCAAGACCGGAAATACCGCGTATGCCTGTAATTTTATCTCCGGAATCAAGCGCTCCGACACTCACTCCATGCATTTGCATGACAGAACCACTCACAACTCCTGCAGTTGGGGAAGAAATTCCCCAGTTTTTAATAGCTTCAATTTGATGGGTGCCATAAATTTTCTTGTTATAACTAAAATCAACAGGCTCTTTCACTCCTTGGTTTCCATAGCTTATCTGAAAACTTAAGGTTAGAAAGAGAACAAAAAACAAAATACTTTTAAGTGAAGAAATTATTTTTATTAAATACATCGTTTGCTCCTTAAGAGTCTCCATAAGCCTTACTCCAAGTGTAAGGAATTTCAGCTGTTTGACTTCCTCGATTAAATGCACGGGTCCTAATAATCAAGCTTACTTCTTTAGAACTTCCTGCCAAGAGAGCTTTGGTTGAGCACATAGCAGCGCATGCCGGGACTTTTCCCTCTGCAATTCTATTTTGCCCATAAAGTTCAAACTCTTTTTGACTATGAGTGGGGGCAGGACCTCCTGCACAAAAAGTACATTTATCCATAGAGCCTCTAGAGCCAAACACATCATCTGTTGGGAATTGAGGTGCTCCAAAAGGGCAAGCATAAAGACAATACCCACATCCGATACAAGTTTCTTTATTATGCAATACAATCCCATCTGATCGGATATAAAAGCAATCTACAGGGCATACTTTTGCACATGGAGCATCAGAGCAATGCATGCAGGCAATTGAAAGAGATTTTTCTTTGCCTGCAATACCTTCATTTAAAGTTACAATTCTTCTACGATTGACACCTACAGGTAAATGATGCGCTTCTTTGCAAGCAACATCACAACCATGGCAGTCAATACAGCGGTTATCATCACAATAAAATTTGATTCTGGAATGATCAGGAATATCAAATCCGCCATTATTTTTTGTAGCATTTGGCATTAAATTACTCATATTATCTCCTTATGCTTTTTCTATACGGCATAGCCCGCATTTAGTTTCGGGGATTTGAGTTACGATGTCATAACCATAATTGGTTACTCCATTGATATTTTCCCCTATGCTATAAGGGATATAACCTTGAGGGTATTTTTCACTCAAATCTTTTCCTCTGAAAATTCCTGCCCAGTGGAATGGGGCAAAGGCTACATTTTCTTTGAGACTATAAGAGAGTTTAAGCTTAATTTTTGCTTTTCCTCCCTCAGGACTATAAACCCAAACCATATCTCCTTCTTGGAGTCCCAGATTTGCTGCTGTGTTGGGATGAAGATTGATAAACATTTCAGGATTAATTTCGCTCAAAGCAAGACTTACTCTTGCCTCAATCCCTTGTCCATTATGAGTAACCAATCTTGCAGTATTTAATTGGATAGGGAAATCTTTTGTATAGTCTTTTTGCAAGGATGCGTATTTAGTATCCACACGCCAATGATTTGGTTTGTCTTTATAAGTGGGGTATTTGGCAATAAGATCGGGTCGTGGGGTATGAATGGGTTCTCTGTGGGTAGGAACTTTATCTACCCATGTGCTCACATACATTCTTGCCCTACCATTCCCAAATGGACATAAACCTGCTTCAAGGGCTTTATTAACAAGGATCATGCTCAAATCTGTTTTCCAGTTTTTGCCCTCAGTAATTTGCTTCTCTTCTTTGGTGAGTTTTTTGCCTGTGAGGGCTTCAATGTTTTGTGCGGTGATCTCAGGATAACCTCCATCCACGCTTGATCCTGGAGGATTGCTGCCATGAGCAGCAAGCATATCATAAGTTTTCTCACCTATTTTTTGAGTGAGCCCGAAGTTTTGTCTAAAGCCACTTCCCCCTTGAGCTACAGGTAAGCTATCATTATATAAATTAGGTGTTCCGGGGTGTTTTTCATTCCAACAAGGCCATGGAAGTCCATAATATTGATCCTTCATGGGACCTATACCTTTGAGTGTAATAGTGTCAAATAAACCCCAATTATCTGTATGTGCCTTGAGTCTCTCAGGTGTCCAACCACTAAGCCCAATTGTCTTCATTCCTAAATTGATCTCTCTTGTGGCATCTTCGGGCCATTGGAATTCTTTTCTTCCTTGCTGTTTGGCAATGCTGTAGAGAGATTTTGTAAATTGTTCATAAAATCCTAATTTTTTAGTCAATGCAAACAAAATATCTTGATCGGGTCGTGCTTCATAAATAGGTTTGACGACTTGATATCTCCACTGCCCGGATCGATTTGTGGCTGTTACAGATCCGCTCGTTTCAAATTGTGTGATGCCCGGGAGTAAATAAACCCCATCTTTTTTATCTGTATAAGCAATAGCATCATGAGGGAAAGGATCGACGATTACAAGGAGTTCCAGATTGTCTAGGGCTTCTTTGACTTTGTTGGTTTGGGCTATAGAAATGATACCATTCCCCATTACCATCATTCCACGTATCTTTCCTGATTTGCCGTTATAGATTTTTTCGTTATCTCCTTCCAGTACCCCTTGCCACCATCTGGCAAGCGTGAAGCCATCTTTGTTCATCATTTCAGGATCAAATCTTGTTTTTATCCACTCATAATCCACTCCCCATACTCCGGACCAATGTTTGAATGCGCCTTCTCCAAGCCCATAATAACCCGGGAGTGAATCTGAATTACAGCCCAAATCAGTAGCTCCTTGAACATTATCATGACCACGTAAAATATTAGTGCCTCCTCCACTCACCCCAATATTCCCAAGTATGAGTTGCAAAATAGGGGCTAAACGTGTGTTGCCTGTGCCAATGCTGTGTTGGGTTAAGCCCATTGCCCAAATAAGAGTCCCCGGTTTTGTAGTTGCATAGAGTTTGGTAACTTCAAGAAGTTGTTCTTTGCGAACACCACAAACATCAGCGACTACTTCAGGTGTATATTTTTGGGCTTCTTTTTTGATTTCATCAAATCCAAAAGTTCTATCTTGGATATATTTTGTATCTGCCCATTTATTTTGGATAATTAATCGAATCATTCCATACATGAAGGCAATATCAGTGCCTCCTCTAATTTGAATAAAAATATCTGCTTTCGCAGCTGTGCGAGTAAATCTTGGATCAATAACAATGAGTTTTGCCCCATTGATTTCTTTAGCTTTTAAAAAGTGTTGGAATCCTACGGGGTGATTTACCGCCGGATTGGCTCCAAAGATAATAATCGCTTTTGATTTTTGAATATCTGCCAGATGATTGGTCATTGCTCCATAACCAAATGTATTCGCCACACCGGCGACTGTGGAGCTATGTCAGAGTCTTGCTTGATGGTCGATATTATTGGTCCCAAACATAGCGGCAAACTTACGATAATAATAAGCTTGTTCATTCCCCAGTTTTGCAGAACCAAAAAATACCATACTATCAGGACCATGTGTTTCTCGAATATTTCCTAATTTTGTAGAAATTTCATCAAGTGCATTTTCCCAACTCACTCTTTCCCATTTGCCATTAACTTTTTTCATTGGATATTTGATTCGTTTGGCGCTTCGGACAGAATCAATCATATCTGCGCCCTTAGAACAATGTCCTCCAAGACTGACCGGATGATCTTGGGCGACATCTTGTCTAAGCCATACGTCATCTTTAACTTCTGCAATAATGCCACAACCTACAGAGCAAGCTGCGCAGATAGTTTTAATTTTTGAAGACCCTACATAGGCTTCAGTTAATTCTTGTTTGGTTGCTTGACGGACAACGCCCTCAGAGGCTACCAAAGACCCTGCGCTTATGCCCAAGCCTAATGCTGTCATTTTGAGGAAACTTCGACGGGAAGTTTTTGGGATATTTAGTCCTTGTTCGCTCATTTTCTTTCCTTTTTTTTATTTAGCTACGCGATAGTAGGCTTTCCAATATTTTGTATCTCCTTGATATAAAATCTCTTCTTTGTTTGATTTTCCTTCTATAACACCGCTTTGTTTAACTTCGCTATCACTGCAAGCGCTTATTGCCAATCCTCCTATAGCGGCAATTGCTCCTGCTTTTGTGGTTGTTTTGAGAAACTCACGACGAGAATTTTTTTCTTCCATTATTTCTCCTTCTCTTTAAGGTTATAGGATTTTATCCTATTGTATAAATTTTGATTTTAAATTCATACAATAGGATAATTTACTTATCTGCTTTGGCTACAATTTCCTCCATACTTATAGGTGTTTTTTGACGTTTTTTGAGTTTGGGATTTTTTTCTTGATATAAAGCTTCACTTTTATCAACAAAAGCTTGGTATTTTTGCATATGCGCATCTAAATAAATTCTTTCAAACTCCATAAAAGAGGATAAAATTCTTGCAACAGGTTTATAAAAAATTGCTTGAGTATTTTTGAGGATTTCAACAATAATATAATTAACATAAGGATTGATAATTTTTTCAAATATTTCTTTTGCAAGAAGAATGGATTCCTCTTTGGTATCATCTAATAAAGTTGCATTGAGCATACATAAAAATCCTAAGTCGTCTTCTGTTTCGACAAAGCTTTCATTTCTGCGGAATTTACTTTTTTTGATAAGTTGTTTAGCCAGAAGGTATTTTTCTCCTCTTTCATAGCCTTCATCATAATAAGACATTGTAAGATTGATAGCTTTTGTATTGAAATTATTGATAAATAATTCGTTAAATTCATAAGTTATATTTTTTGTTTGATGGGATTCAAGCTCCTTGAGAAGTTTGAATATATCATCTTTAGCGGTTTCATTCATTGGATTGGTAAAAATTTGTTCTAATATGTTGATGATTTTGTCATATTTTTTTTCTAATTCCCCATAGATAAATAAAATTCCAAAAAGATTATAATACATGCAACGAGCTTTGTTGATGACCGGTTGTTGATCTTGGGCTATTGATGAGGTTTTAGCTTTGTTTTTTTCGTTGTTGATATGAAGGATTTCCATCAGACTACCTTTTCAAAGTGGTTTGCAAACATTATTTTAACCTTGCAATCAGGGCAGCACTCCAGAGTTTTTAGTTTAAGAGGATCGTTTTTGAATAAGGGATTCATAATGGATTTTATTTTTTCTATAGATTTTTGTGTGGCAAAACCTTTTCCACATTCTACGCAAGTAAATATCTTGTCTTGAGCCATTATTTTGTTTTCAAACCAAGTTGGATTGAGTGAAATTCCGGAAAGTTCCAATGAAATAGCATCTTCAGGGCAAGAGTCCAGGCAATACCCACAAGTTGTGCAAACAGAAGCATTAAATAATAAAGAAAAATTTGCCCCATCTCCACTTAGACTTCCAACATTGCAAGCCCCCACACAACTCATACATAGAGTGCAAGTTTCTTGGTTGATATGGATTTGCCCATATCGAATAAGCTCACCACTTATACCACTGCTTACTTTGCCATAATCATTATCTTTGATGGCAAATCTCAAACGTTCTGAGAAATGTTTTCTCCTGTGTTCATCCGGACTTGGGGTATAGCTATAAGATTGGATTGGTTGTAAAGATTTGAGATGAGTGCGGAGTTCTTTAATATTTTTGGCTACGTAAAAACCTTTTTTTTGATAAATTTTTTGATAGATATCATTGATAAGAGTGATAGCTTCACTTGATGGACGAGAAATGATTTGGGAATAATACACACAAGATGCTCCACTTTCTTGCAATAAAGCTAAAATATGGGCTTCAGAGAGAAATTTTTCCCTATTGATAATAAGCGGGGAGATATGTTCAGGGATTTCAAAATCCTCAAGATCTTCTAAGAAGGGCTCTGCGATGAGGAGAATTTGAGTTTGATGATAATGCTTGAGCGCTGTATCAAAAGCTTCCATGCTAAAAGGTGCATAATCAATTGCCCCACTTGGACATACAGCAACACATCCCCCACATCCAATACAATCAAGCTGAGAAAAGTTTAATTCCATCAAAGAATCATCTTTGGTAGCACCAAATGTGGGGCAGACATTGACGCATTTATGGCAATACCCTTCTTGATTTTTATCAGGTCTGCGGTGATGATATTGACAACTTTGGGTTTGATAAGTAATAGTTGTTTTGTAATGATAAGTCCCTACACGAGAATCAAGTTTTTCTAGCAATGCTTGTGGATTTTTATAATCATTTGCTTTTTCAATCCCCATAAAACGCACTAAATCTTTATCTTCATAAAAAATCACCCCTTGCCCAAAACAGACTTGTTTGACTTCTCCTGCAATCATAAATTTTGCTTGAAACTCTCCCAAACTTCCTGAAATAGAAAGAATATCCTTAGGGGGGATCAAACCTGCTTCATAAGAGGTTTTTTTGTATTTTTGAACAAATTTTAGAAAATCTTTTGCTTCCTCATTTTCGCCTATAATGAGCAAGGTAGGGGGTGTAGGAGTAGAAAAATCCCTATCAGTGCCATATTCATAGCGTGCCATGCGAGAATAATACATACGCTTGATATTTTGAGCTTTTATTTCCGGAGATGCTTTGGAATTCTTGAGATACCAGTTAATCTCAGGAGCATAAATATCGCAATTTGAAGAATAATTAGAAACAACAGCATGATTCTTTGGAGAGGAGGAAAACTGAATTGAATCTTCCAATAAGGGTTTTATCTCATCAAATTGGTTGTCATCATTGATAAGTAAAAATTCGCATAAATCCATGATTAAACCTTCGCATTATCTCTTTGTAACTAATTATATATTTTTTTTGTTGAAAATGAGGAAAATAATTCTCCGTTTGTTTCTACTCTAACGTTGTTTTTATGGCTATACTTTATGGAAAATACACATAACGTAGGTTTTTATTCAAAAGATAATTGTATTTATTTTGCAAAATTTTTAAATCTCGATAAAATCAAAAAAAATTTAGGAGTTTATCTTATGGAAATACTCAAAACTATTGCAATCAAACGTTATGAAGATGGACATCAGTTCTCAAAAAATGATCTTGTAATCTTAGAAAGCAGAGTCAATATTTATCTTAATGGAGAAAAAATCATTTCTACAATGTGTATCCCAATGGATCAAGATGCCCATGCAATAGGATTTTTGCTTAGTGAGGGTGTGATTGATGGAATAGGGGATCTGGACTTGATTGAAGTGAGTGAGGATGGTTTAAATGTTAAAATTCAAGCACGTGTAAACCAAGCAAATTTAAAGAATCTTTACAAAGAAAAAACACTGGTTTCAGGGTGTGGGGGAGGGATAAGCGGGAATATTCAAGATAACATAGAAGTACCTTTTAATACAAGTGATTTGCAAGTAAATCCAAAGAGAATCTTGAAGAATATTACACAATTTTATAAAGAAAGTGAGTTATATCTCCAAACAGGCTGTGTTCATAAGGCGATGTTATTGTTTGAAAATGATGCAAAAATTGTGAGCGAAGATATTGGAAGACACAATGCCATTGATAAAGTTGCCGGAAAAGCAAAAATGAATGAATTAGATGTTTGTAGAGCAATTTTAATGGTTAGTGGGAGATTGAGCAGTGAGATGGTAATCAAAGCAGTCATGCACCATATCCCTATTGTAGTCTCACGCACAGCCCCTACTTTTCTAGGCGTCAAAACAGCACAGATTCATGGTATCACACTTATAGGATTTGCTAGAGGGAAGGGAATGAATATTTATACTCATCCATCAAGAATCCTCAATGAGGAAACATTATGAAAGTAAAAATAAAAATATGGCTTGAAGACGAAGAAGAGAAGATGGTCTTTGGTGATGGGAAGGCGAATTTACTTTTAAAAATCGATGAATTAGGTTCAATATCAAAAGCAGCTCTTGCTTGCGGGCTTGATTATAAAAAAGCTTGGAATCATATCAATGTACTTGAGAATAATATTAAAGAAAATATTATTATTCGTAAAAAAGGGGGGAGAGATGGGGGAGGGAGTGAGCTTACCCTTAAAGGCAGAGAGTTGGTGAGTGCGTATAAAAAACTTCGTGAGGTTATGAATAAAGAATGTCAAAAATATTTTGAAAAAATTTTTGATGTTAATTTTTGATACGCATTGCTCGCATGGCATTTGCCATTGCAATTAAAGCCACACCTACATCTCCAAATACAGCCTCCCATAAAGTAGCCAGACCAAAAAGTCCTAATATAATAAATATTGATTTGATTACAAGGGCAAAAATAATATTTTGCCAGATGATATTCTTTGTTTTTTTAGAAATTTTAAATGCTTTTACAATAGAGAGTATGGAATTATTGGTGATAATAACATCTGCGCTTTCTTTGCTTACATCACTTGCCCCACCCATGCTGATCCCTACATCGGCGCTTGCCAGAGTTGGAGCATCGTTAATGCCATCCCCAATAAAGGCACTTTTGCCATTGCTTTTGAGTTTGAGGTCTTGAAAAATTCTTGCTTTATCTTCGGGTAAAAGATTCGCAAAATACTCACACTCTAATATATTAGCCACTTTTTTAGTCGCATAAGTATTGTCTCCACTTAAAATAGTGATATTTTCTATGCCCAATGATCGAAGGTTTTTAATGCCTTCTTTGGCATCTTCTTTGAGTTCATCAGAGATAATAATATGCCCGATATATTTTCCATTTAGCGCTATATGCACTACAGTGCCTTCAATATCACAAATATCATGAGGAATATTGAATTTATGAAGGATTTTATCGTTTCCTGCAACAATGAGATTGGTATCACATATCACGCGAATCCCATGACCTCCAATCTCTTCATACTCATCAATATGGTGTGTGTGGTGGGTATCTGTGTAGGCTTCTTTAATGGATGTAGCAATGGGATGATTGGAGAGGGCTTGGGCACAAGAGGCATATCTGAGAACATCATCTTGTGTATAGCCCTCACAAGGAACAACTTGAGTTACTTTGAACACTCCCTTAGTAAGAGTCCCTGTTTTATCAAATGCGATTGTTTTTACAAGGCTAAGTGTTTCCAGATCATTAGCCCCTTTAATGAGAATACCATTTTTACTGGCTGCTCCAATCCCGCCAAAATATCCCAATGGCACAGAAATTACAAGGGCACAAGGACAGCTTACCATAAGCATGACCAGCCCTCGATAAACCCAGTCTTCCAAATTTCCCCATCCCATTAAAGGTGGGACAAAAGCCACACAAAGCGCAATAGCAAACACAATAGGAGTATAATACCCTGCAAAAACAGTGATAAATTTTTCAGTTTTAGATTTTTTGCCGGCTGCATTTTGGACAAGTTCAATAATTTTAGCTACAGAAGAATTTTCATATAATTTATCTACTTGGACTTCAATAGCACCTTCCAGATTGATACTTCCCCCAAGCACTCTTTGACCTATTTTGACACTTAAGGGGATGGATTCTCCTGTAAGCGCTCTTTGATCGACACTACTTTCACCCTTAATAACAATACCATCGGTGGGGATTTTTTCTCCGGGTTTGATAACAAGGATATCATTGATCTTTAATTTTTGAGGGGTAGTTTGGATAATTTGGTTTTCTTTTTTAAGATGAGCGATATTAGGAGCCACATCAAGCAAGGATTTGATGGAGGCTTTGGATTTAGAAAGGGCAAGGTCTTGGAGAAACTCTCCTGCAGCAAAAAATAACATTACAGAAACAGCCTCTTCATATGCTTGTATAAAAAATGCTGCAATAGTAGCTACAAGCATTAAAACATTTTCATCAAAAAATTGCCCTTTTTTAAAATTTTTGTAAGCGCCCAGAAAGACACCCTTTCCCGATATAATATAAACAAATCCCAATATAACATAGCTTAAAACATGTATCCATTGGGTATGGGAAAAGTTCAACAGCCCAATCCCTATAAAAAAAGCTACAATAAGACATCCCATAAGAATCCAATGAGAGTGTTCTTCATGTTCTTCTTGCGGTTCTTTGGTAATAATGACTTGAGGTTTTATTTTTTGAATAATCTCAGAGACTTTTTTGAAATCACCGGTATCAATATAGAGTGTATTGGTGGTAAATGAAACCCTGGCTTCTTTGACAATAGCAAGTTTATTTAGTTGTTTTTCTAGTTCATTGGCATCTTCAATGCAGCCTAGATTTTGAAGATTGTATTTTTGCATTTCTAACTCTTTAAAAAATAATAATGGTTATTATAAGATGATTAGCTAAAGAAAACCTTAAGATTTTCGGTAACTAAGCGCTTCGAGTAAATGGTTTTTTTTGATAAATGCACTTGCATCTAAATCAGCTATTGTGCGCGATAGTTTCTTGATTTTATGCACAGATCGTTCTGAGAGATCAAAACGCATCCTTGCTTGAGAAAGCAGATTTTTTCCTTCCTCATCAAGAATGCAATAGATATCTGTTTCTTTCTCACTCAATTTTCCATTAAGGTGTTTTTGTCCTCTTTGGATTTGTAATTTAAAAGCTTCAAAGACTTGTTCTTGCATTTGTTGAGAATGGATACTTGTTTTTGCATCTTCTTGTGTTTCATTCATTTGTACAAACATATCAATTCTATCAATAAAAGGTTGGCTTAATCGGTTTTTGTAAGCAATAATTTCTTTATCTTGGCAACGACAAGATTTGGTTTTACTTAATAGATTCCCACAAGGACATGGATTTTGTGCGCCTATAAATAAAAATGAAGTGTCATATTCAATTTTACTATGCACCCTGGAGACAACTAATTGATTGTTTTCTAAGGGTTCTCGCAAGGATTCTAAAATTTCTTTATTGAAATGAGGGAGTTCATCAAAAAATAAAATCCCATTATGGGCTAATGCAATTTCCCCGGGTTTGGGTTCATTGTGGGTTGCCGTGCCTAAAATGCTAGATTTTGAGGCGCTTTGATGAGGGTTTCTAAAATTTCTCAAAGGACTATAAGAAGCAGATTGGTTGCCTAATGTTTGGAGTTTGACACTTTCAATCATTTCTTTGAGTGTGAGTGGGGGAAGAATATACTTGAGACGTTTGGCAATCATGCTTTTACCACATCCCGGACTTCCTTCAAGTATAAGATTATGAAACCCGCTTGCAGCAATCAATGCCGCACGTTTAGCAAGCTCTTGTCCTTTGACTTCGCAAAAGTCCAGTTCAAAATCTCTATGGTAATAATATTTTTCTTGATTAATTTCAAAAAAGGCAAACCCCAATTCTTTGGTATAGGTATCCGGGATTGGATTTTCTTGTTTGATAAAATTTAGGGCTTCATTGAGGTGATCTGCGTAATAAAAATTAAGGTTAGGGATTAAACAAAATAAATCTTTGCCTCCCTTAGGGACAATGACATTTGCTTGAGGGCACGAAAGTGCAATATCAAGCAAAAGAGGATAGATATTATCATTATGTCGGATATGACCATCCAGTCCTAATTCTCCGAATGCAAACCATTCCCCGGAAGGGATATTCTCTTTTTGCAAGCTGACAAGAATGGCAATGGGTAAATCAAAATGACTTCCATTTTTGGGTAAATCAGAAGGAGAAAGATTAACAACAATCTTCAATGGGGGGATTGAAAAATGATTGTTTTGGAGAGCCGCTTGGACTCTTTGTTTGGCTTCTTGAATAGCGTGATTTGCAAGACCTGAGATAATAAATGCCGGAAGGGCTCGATTAAAAGTAGCTTGAACTTCTACAATTTTGGCTGCTGTTCCAAATTTTGTAGCACAAAATATTTTATTAACCATGTCTTAAATGCCTTTTTGAAGATTATCCGGTTTCTTTTTGATTTTTTTTGAGTTCTTTTTCAAACTTTTTTCGTTTCAAAATAGGGAGTTTATCTACAAACAAAATTCCATTGAGATGATCTGTTTCATGCTGGATAACTACTGCTAAAAGTTGGCTTGCTTGGAGAATTTTTTTTTCACCAAAACGATCTTGGTAAGCAAGTGTAATTTCCTCAAACCTATCCACTTCTTCATAAAATTCAGGCACAGACAAACAACCCTCATTCCATTTGATATTGCCTTCTTTTTTTAAGAAAACCGGATTGATAATCTCTATTAATTCATCTTTGTGCTGTATATCATCTTGTGCGGGGGGATTTACAAGGAGTATCCTTTTGTCAATACCTACTTGGATGGCTGCTAATCCTATGCCATTTTTTGCTATCATTGTTTCATACATATCATCAAGGAGTTGATGAAGATTTGTATCAAAATCTTTCACTTCTTTTGATTTTTTTCTAAGAATGGGATGAGGGTATTTTAAAACCTTCAAAATAGCCATTAGCCTTCATCCTCAGGAAATATTTTATAATCTTCTTGTTTATCAAGAGCGCTTTGAAGGGCTGATAAGGCAGCGCTTAGAGAGTCATCAGCACTTCTTTGGGGAGAAATTTTGGCTAATCCTGTAGATATGTTCAGAGCTATATCTCTATCGCCTAAAAATATATTTGTTGTTTTGACAGAACTAATGAATCTCTCTGTAGCCTTAAGGGCGCTAGGGATATCTGAGTATTTAAGACCTATCCCAAATATACCATCGCCTAAATAGCCTATAATATCACTTCTCCTGGAAGTTTTTAGTAAGAGTTTTGCAACACTTTTTAAAAGTATCATCAGTGTAGATTTATCTTCAATGCTATTTTGAATTTCTCTAGAGAGAGAAACAACTAATATACTTGATGAACGATTGAATTCTTCCATTAATTTATTTTCTTTTTCAAGCAAAACCATAAAATAACGCTTATTGTATATGCCAAATCGAGAATCATAAACTGTATTTTTGTTGATATCAGAAATGACTTTAGCGGTTTTTTGATAAAGATCTTTAATCTGAGAGAGTTGGCTTGAAGTGATAGAATTAACTTTATCAATGTCTTTTACAAAAAGCGTGATGGCATTTGATAGAGCAATTTTATTGTCGATCTTCTCAATCCCTTGAATATGCTTGTCTGTAATAGTTTGCATGAGTTGAAGGTTTTTATAAAGTATAGCGATAAAATCTAAAATTTGTTTGATATTCTTGAATCCCTCTTTAACACTTTTTTCAAATGAAACTGCCCTATCTTCTGTAATAGATTGCAGATCCATAACGCTTTGGATTTTTTGTTTAAAAGAGGTTTCTTCTTTTTCAAGCAGACGTTCAAAATATAATTGATAATTTGCCGGAAATGCAGGTAAATCTTCTCTCTCAAGTTCTTTGACGGTGTCTTGGGCAATTGCGCTTACTTTGCTTGCAACGCCTTCTTCCAGAATGTAACCATTACTCTGTTCTTGGACTTCATGGACTTCCGGATCTAATTTTCCAAAAAATACATTACTTCCAAAATCATTTGATTCTTCTTTTTTATTTTTTTCCATATTTATAACCTCTTAATCTTAAAGTTATTTTAGACTTTTTTCAAGTATTTTGTCAATGATACCATAATCTTTTGCTTCTTTAGCGCTCATAAAAAAATCTCTTTCTGTATCTTGGGATATTTTTTTAAGTGTTTGAGAAGTATTTTTTGCCATGATGTTGTTGAGGATTTGTCTAAGACGTAAAATTTCTTTGGCTTGGATTTCTATGTCGGTTGCTTGACCTTGTGCCCCACCGAGTGGTTGGTGAATCATGATTCTGGAATTAGGTAGAGAATATCTTTTTCCTTGTGCCCCACAACTCAGTAAAAATGCTCCTGCAGAAGCAGCCTGCCCAATACAAATTGTGCAAACATCAGGTCTTATATATTCCATAGTATCATAAATGCTAAAAGCACTTGTAATCACCCCTCCTGGGGAATTGATATAAAGATTGATATCTTTTTCAGGATCTTCAGCTTCAAGAAATAAAAGCTGGGCAACGATTGAAGAAGCAACGCCATCATTAATTTCGCCACTTAATAGAATAATGCGATCTTTTAATAGCCTTGAATAAATATCATAACTTCTCTCGCCTCTGCCTGTTTTTTCTATTACATAAGGGATATAATTCATCACTCAGCCTTAGTTTTTGATTTTTTTACAGTTTTTGTTTGAATGGGTTCTTTAGGTTTTTTAGATTCCTTTTCCTTAGATTCTTCGTGTTTTTGAGAGCTTTTTTCTTTAGATTTATTGAGTTTCTCATCAAGCAAGTAGGCAAGTATCTTATCTTCAATCATAGCCATTTTGATGGCAGGTAAAAGATTATTTTTCTTATAATACTCAATTGTTTCTTTTGGATTTTGTCCATTCATCATGGATTCGTAATAGATAGTTTGGAGGACTTCATTGTCTTGTACGGAAATTTTTTCTTGTTTGGAGAGGGCATCAATGATAAAGGTTATTTTGACACTTTTTTTGGCTTCCGGTCGGAAACTTTCACGCTTTTGTCGGGCTTTGTTTGCATCAAGTTTGAGTTCTTCAAACTCTTTAGGATCAAGAGTGTTGAGTGAGTTTCTAAAAAGCAAATCCATCTCTTGCTCAACAATAAGATCAGGGAGTTCAAATTCAAAAGTATTATCAAGATTTTTTATCAATTCTTCTTTAAGCTCTTCGTTATAAAGTTTTGTCTTTGTTTCCAGTTCAAGTTGTTCTTTGATTTTTTCTTTTAGGAGACCCAAGGAAGCATTTTTTTCTTGAGGCAAGAGAGATTTGACAAGTTCATCATCAATTTTTGGAGTATCTTTGAGTTGGATTTTGTTGAGTTTGACTTTGAATACAGCAGGTTTTCCTGCTAAATTTTGTGTGTGATAGCTTTCAGGAAAAGTAACAGAAATTTCTCTTTCTTCCCCAATCTTCATCCCAATAAGCCCATCTTCAAAGCCCGGAATGAATTGACCACTCCCGATAGTCAAATCAAAACTTTCTGCTTTCCCTCCCTCAAAAGGTTTCTCATCTACAAAACCTTCAAAATTAATATTTGCTATATCATTCTTAGTAAGTTTTTTGTCTTTTTTAGCTTCAATAAGAGGTGTTTTTGATTGGGCAATTTCTTGGAGTCTCTCATCAATTTGTTTTTCAGTAATACTTTTAAGCTTGACTTCAGGGACACAAGAGTTAAGGGTGTCCAGATTAAAACTAGGTTTAAGACTTATTTTTATTTCTATATCAATAGAATTATCTTTCTTGTCAAATTTTGTAATGATAGGATCACCAATAACTTCTTTGCTATCAATGTTGAGATCTTTGAGTGCGAGTTGGAGCATTTCTTCTGTAGCTTCTTTTTGCGCATCTTGCTCAATATGTTCTTTATAGCGAGATTTAATCACATTTAAAGGGACTTTTCCTTTTCTGAAGCCATCTATTTTGATTGTTTTGCTTATTTTAGTTGCTATTTTATTTAGCTTTTCTTCTAAGTCCTTTAGAAGTATGCTTCCATTGACCAATGCGTTTGCAGCGTTTATTCTTTTTGTCGTTAAATTCATAGAATTCCTTAGCAATATTAAAGTATAATTTTGTATTCTAACAAAAAAATCTTTAATAAAAGCAAAATCTTAAGGGTGCGTATGTCGCTTGAAGAACTCAAGGAAAAACTTCGATCAAATGTAAATCTTTCGCCTCAATATGGCATGATTAAAAAAATTTCTCCAAATATTGTGTATGCAGATGGCATTACTCCTTCGGTAGGGGATATAGTCAGAATAAACAAAACAGATGGCAAAGAATGTCTGGGAATGGTTGTAGTGAGTGAAGAAGATAAATTTGGATTCACACCATTTTCATTCATAGAAGGGTATAAAACCGGCGATAAAGTTATGCTGGAGAAAAAAGGCTTGGTTTTTCCTGTGGGAGAAGGTATGCTTGGGAGAGTGTTGGATTCATTGGGGAATCCTATAGATGACAAAGGATCTTTGGGAGAGGTTTCTTTTGTGCCTGTTATTACTCCTCCTATTAAAGCAATGAAAAGAGGTATTATTGATGAAGTTTTTCCTGTAGGGATAAAAAGTATTGATGGGTTGCTAACTTGTGGCAAAGGGCAAAAAATGGGTATATTTGCCGGGAGTGGCGTGGGCAAATCTACACTGATGGGAATGATTGTAAAAGGTTGTTTGGCTCCAATTAAAGTTATTGCGCTTATTGGCGAACGGGGTAGAGAAGTGCCTGAATTTGTTCAAAAAAATCTTAATGGGGATTTAAGTAACACTATTTTGATTGTTGCTACCAGTGATGATTCACCTCTTATGCGTAAATATGGTGCTTTTTGTGCTATGGCGGTTGCAGAATATTTTAAAAATCAAGGCAAAGATGTGCTTTTTATGATGGATTCTGTGACACGATTTGCAATGGCACAAAGAGAGATTGGGTTAGCCCTTGGTGAGCCTCCTACCAGTAAAGGTTATCCTCCTTCTGTATTGTCTTTATTACCACAACTGATGGAACGAGCAGGCAAAGAAGAGGGTAAGGGGTCTATTACTGCATTTTTTACAGTGTTGGTAGAAGGCGATGATTTGTCTGATCCAATTGCCGATCAAGCTCGCAGCATATTAGATGGGCATATTGTTTTGAGTAGAGAATTGACAGATTATGGAGTTTTTCCTCCTATTAATATTCTTAATTCTGCTTCACGAATCAGTAATGAAATCATCACAACCCAACATAAAGAATCTGCCCGTAAATTTCGCCGTCTCTATGCGCTTTTGAAGGAAAATGAAATTCTTATTCGTATTGGTTCTTACCAAAAAGGCTATGATAGTGAGCTTGATGAAGCAATTGAGAAAAAACCTCAAATGGAAGATTTTCTCAAGCAAGATGAGAGAGAGAAATTTGCTTATCAAGAGAGTATAGATAGATTAATAAATATGATGTAAAATTCTTTCCCATAATTAGAATTTAAACTTTTTAAAAGATTTTTATTTGTAGATTTCGCTTGACAAAACACGACTCAAACAATGAAACAACTTTAGTTTTGTCCGGTGAATCTTGATTAGGAGATAAAATGCAAAAGCGAATATACTTAGATAATAATGCAACAACTATGGTAGATCCTAAAGTAAAGGATTTAATGGATCCTTATTTTTGTAAATACTATGGAAATCCCAACTCATTACATAAATTTGGAACAGAAATTCATCCTGCAATTAGTGATGCCTTGAATAAGCTTTATGAAGGAATTCATGCACGCAATGAAGATGATATTATCATTACAAGTTGTGCGACTGAGAGCAATAATTGGGTTTTAAAAGGTGTGTATTTTGATAAAATTTACACAGGTCAAAAAAATCATATCATCACTACAGAAGTGGAGCATCCGGCAGTAGGTGCTACTTGTAGATTTTTAGAAAGTTTGGGGGTTAAGGTTACTTATCTCCCTATTAATAAAGATGGTACAATTTCAGCTAAACAAGTCCAAGAAGCCATCACTCCACAAACGGCTTTAGTAAGCATTATGTGGGCAAACAATGAAACCGGATTAATATTTCCTATTGAAGAAATTGGAGCTATTTGCAAACAAGCAGGGGTGTTATTCCATACAGATGCCGTTCAAGCAATTGGTAAAATTCCTGTAGATGTAGTTCAGGCAAATGTAGATTTTCTTTCTTTTTCTGCACATAAGTTTCATGGTCCTAAAGGAATTGGCGCTTTGTATATCCGATCAGGGCTTGAGCTAACTCCTTTATTGCATGGTGGCGAACACATGCGCGGCAGGCGGAGTGGGACTTTAAACGTGCCTTATATTATTGGTATGGGCGAGGCGATGAGATTGGCTGTAGAGGCTCTCTCTTATGAACAAAATGTGGTAAGTAAATTACGCGATAGACTTGAAGATGCTTTGCTCAAAATTGATGATGTCTTTGTTATTGGCGATCGCAAACATCGTGTTCCCAACACTACGCTTGTAAGTGTAAGAGGGATTGAAGGTGAAGCCATGCTGTGGGATTTGAATAAAGCAGGGATCGCAGCTTCTACAGGTAGCGCTTGTGCAAGTGAGGATTTGGAGGCAAATCCGGTAATGGTTGCTATTGGGGCAGATAAAGAATTAGCCCATACAGCCATTAGAATATCTCTTAGTCGGTTTAATACTCAAGAAGAGATTGACTATGCGGTGGAAGTATTTTACAAAGCGATTCAAAGATTAAGAAACATTTCCAGCTCTTATGGGGCTTAATAATTAAAAAATAATTGATATATTTGAAGGAAGAAAAATGGCAAAAAATGACTTGATAGGCGGTGCCTTATGGGATGCGTATTCAAAAAAAGTTAGTGAAAGGATGGATAATCCCACTCATTTGGGTGTCTTGACACAAGAAGATGCAAAAACAAAAAATGCTAAGTTAATCATAGCAGATTATGGGGCTGAGGCTTGTGGAGATGCAGTGAGGTTATATTGGCTGGTAGATGACAATGATGTTATTATTGATGCAAGGTTTAAAAGTTTTGGTTGTGGCACAGCTATTGCAAGTTCGGATATGATGATTGAACTTTGTTTGGGCAAAAAAGTCCAAGAAGCTGTAAAAATCACTAATCTTGATGTTGAGCATGCTTTGAGAGATGATCCTGATACTCCTGCAGTCCCCGGACAAAAAATGCACTGTTCAGTGATGGCATATGATGTTATCAAAAAAGCTGCAGGGATTTATTTGGGCAAGGATATTCAAGATTTTGAAGATGAAATTATCGTGTGTGAATGCGCTCGAGTGAGTTTGAGTACAATTAAAGAAGTCATTCGATTAAACGATCTTAAAAGTGTAGAAGAAATTACAAATTATACAAAAGCAGGCGCTTTTTGCAAAAGCTGTGTGAGACCCGGTGGGCATGAGAAAAGAGAACATTATCTTGTGGATATTTTAAAAGATGTGAGGACAGAAATGGAAGCTGAAAAACTTAAAGAAAATGCTCAAAAATCAGCAAGTGGCGAGTTATCTTTTAAAGATATGACAATGGTGCAAAAGGTTAAAGCCGTGGATAAGACTATTGATGAGACAGTCAGACCTATGCTCATGATGGATGGGGGCAATATGGAGATTATTGACATCAAAGATACCGGTGATGGGCATATTGATATTTATATTCGCTATATGGGAGCATGCAACGGGTGTTCCAGTGCTGCTACAGGGACTTTGTTTGCAATAGAAAGTGTTTTGCAACAAAATCTGGACGAAAATATTCGTGTAATGCCTATTTAATTAGAATTTTTAAATTAAAACTAACATCTCTTGATAAATTTAAAGAGTTTAAAGAGATGTTTTTATAAAAATTTCATCAAAATCATTCCGCTGAAAGCATCGCCTTTATAAATTTCTATACGAAAGATTTTTCCTGCTTTGTCAATAGAAAATTTTGGAATACAATCTTTTTGGCTAATAAGAATTCCTGTCTCATTGGGCTTAGCAGATGTGTCATTAGGGATAACATATCCAATCACATTAACACGATACCCATTGATGGGAGGAATTTCGAAATTTTCTTTAACTTCAATAATGCTTGGAACGCGAACATTTTGTTCTTTTCCATCAACAATCATTGTAATTTCTTTAAGTGAATGATCAAACTCCATATATTCCGGGTTGATGCGACTCATTAGCTTGTTACCATATTTGAGCCATACTTGATTATTCTTTGGGAGTAATCCCAGAATATAGGCTTTTGAAGTTAGGGGGATTTGGGTTATTTGTATGTCTTTGGGAAGTGGAAAATAATTGATTGTGGGTCTTAAGCCATAAAGAGGCAACAAAATATTTTCATCAATGACTACATCTAAAGATTTATCATTGATGAGATGATAGAGTGTATTTGGTGTTAGATTAAAATCTTTTTCATACCGGATACCTAATTCATCAAGCATTCCCTCAATAGCGAGCAAATGATAATATACTCTTTGTTCCAAAGAAAGTTTTTTACTTGCTTCATTTGCAAATGCCGGCTTGTTGTGTCGGATAGCAAAAAAGGTGAGGGCTTTTTCCATTTCTTTATCGCCTCTAGCTGTGTGGGTATCGCGAATATAGTATTTATGGATAGGTTTGAGGAGTTTTTTGTTGATTTGGTCTGTGATGTGGGTGAGGATTTCTTTGAGGTTGCCATATGGAACATCTTTTAGATTCTCTTGATCGATAATAGAAGAATTTCCCCATCTGTTGGGGTTAAGCAAAGGAGATTCATATGTGGGGCGGTAAAAACCACTGCCATCATGAAGGTGAAAAATAGCATTAACTTCCGGATTAAGTATAAGCGATTTGATATGCTTAATAATGTTATATTCAGGGTCTTTGGGAGAAAGGGCGGCAAATTTACGATTCATATCATCATAAATTCCACGATGATTTAAGAGCATAGAATGTTTGTTGAGTACAGGGACTACCCATACATTCCCATCAAGTATCTTATAATGCATGAGGAATATATTAGTGGCATTAAATCCTCCCGGTTCATCTCCTTGAATACCTCCCATAAGCAAAAGAGTAGGATCATTGGGATTATTTTGAAGTTTGATAACATCAAAATCAATAGGAGCGAGAGGTTTGGCAAAAGCCATTGTCCAAAAGAGAGCCAAAATAAATAATTTTTTCAAAAGTTTCCTTGGTTATCTAAAATTTGCCCAGTATTATATCTAAAAAGTAGTGGAACAAAATGTGCTTTTATTCTACAGATTTTAGAGATATTTATAGAATTCATCCACAAAGGCAATATTATGTTTGAAAAAGATGTCTTAGCAACCTTTAAAAAGCATTTAGAAGGTATGGATAAGCCCAAAGAAGTTGGTGTGCATACAAATATTTGGAATAAAACTACCAAGATCCATCAGTTTGGAGAGGATATGAAAAGTGCTAATGAGTTTATAGGGGCGATGCAAATTTTAAATATTGCGATCAAAAAATTGATTGCATGTTCTCAAAAAATGCTTATTGATAATATTGATGAAAACATAAAAGATACTTCTTATGGGCATTTAAAAGGAATGGTCTCCAAAGAAATGAATGAAATTATAGAGAAATGTACTTTTATGGGAAATGCATTAATAGATGTAAATTTAAGCATACAAAGCGAATCTAAAGCAATAGAATTTGAGATTTCAAATCCAATGCCTTTGTTTGAGAGAGAAGAATATGAAAGCGTGATTGCCTATCTTGAAGATAAAATAGAGGATCTTCAGTATTCTTTGGAGCTTGTAAGTGCAAAAATATCTAGTCAAAATATATTTGATGCATCTGTTTCAAATACCCCTTCTTATGAGCATTTTAATTCAAAAGATTTTCTAAAAAGATTTTAGTTGTCGGTATTTTGGTAAAATTCTCCAAAATTAAATTATGAAAAGGTTAAGTTATGTTGCGTTTTGCTCCTTCGCCGACAGGGGATATGCATATTGGCAATCTTCGAGCTGCTTTGTTTAACTATATTATTGCTAAGCAAAAAGGAGAAAAATTCCTTATTCGGATTGAAGATACAGATTTGCTTAGAAATATAGAAGGCAAGGATAAAGAGATTTTATCTACCTTGAATTTATTTGGACTCTTATGGGATGAATTAGTATATCAAAGCCATAATTTTAAACGTCATCATCAATTCGCAAATTATCTTCTTGAACAAGGCAAGGCATTTTATTGTTATTGTACAAAAGAATTTTTGGAAGCTAAAAAACAAGAAGCTATTGATTCTAAAATACCCTTTAGATATGACGATTCTTGGGCACAAATTCAAAAACATCAAAATCAAAATCCGGTTGTGAGACTTTATGGATCAAAAGAGACGATTAAGTTTAATGATGTCATCAAAGGAGATTTGGAGTTCTCTGCTTCTGAAATCGATAGTTTTGTAATTTTGCGTGAAGATGGTGTCCCTACTTATAATTTTGCTTGCGCTTGTGATGATATGATTTATGATATTAGTTTTATTGTGCGTGGGGAGGATCATGTGAGCAATACGCCCAAGCAAATTTTGATTCAAAAATCCCTGAATTATCAAAAACAAATCGGATATGCCCATTTGCCTATTATACTTGGAGAAGATGGCAAAAAAATGAGCAAACGTGATAGCGGATCAAGCGTAGCATGGCTTTTAAATCAGGGATTTTTGCCTCAAGCTATTATCAACTATCTTATTAGTATGGGGAACAAAACTCCTGTTGAGGTATTTAGTCTCCATGAAGCTATTGAATGGTTTGATATAAAAAATATTGCAAAATCTCCGGTGAAATTTGATATTAAGCGTTTGCGTTATATCAATCGAGAACATCTTAAAAAATTAAGCGAAAGTGAATTTGCTATGCTTTTGAATACAAAAGACGAAACAATTGGGGCAATTGCAAAGCTTCATTTGGAAGAAGCAAGCACGCTGGAAGAAATTATTCAAAAAATAGAGTTGATATTTGAACCCAAAGATATCACAAGGCAATACGAAGGAGAGAATTTTGAGATGGAATGTAAAAAGCTTTTTAGCATACTCCAATCAATGCTCATTCAGGATTTTAAAGCTTTAGATGAATATGAGACATTTAAAAACGAGATGATGGCGCGCAGCAATCTTGAAGGTAAAAAGTTTTTTAAGTCTCTTCGAATTTTGTTAACAGGGCAATCTCATGGAATTGATTTGGGGGAGTTATATCCTCATATACGCTTACATCTTAAAGATATTTTGCAGATCAAAGGAGAATAATGATTCTAGGGAGCATTTTAAATGCAATTGCAACTATTTTGGATACCCTTATTACATTGTATATATGGGTGGTAATTATTGCTGCTTTGGTTAGTTGGGTGCGTCCTGATCCTCATAGCCCTATTGTGCAAATACTTTCCAAACTTACACAACCTCTATACGATAAGCTAAAAAGTAAAATTCCTCTTGTATATAATGGGATTGATTTTGCTCCTTTGTTTGTGATTATTGTTTTGCAATTTATCAATATGACTTTGATAAAAATATTATTAGTATATGCTCAAAAGTTATCTTAAGATGAAGAAAATATTTTTTTGTATTGCTTTATTTTGTTGTTTTAGTTTTGGCAAAGATATTACTTTGAAATTTTTAGAAAGTAAGCCACAAGGAGTTGTGAGAGATTTTTATATCTGGCGGTTTATTTCTGAACCAAAGACTTCTATTGAAGATGCCAGACGCGCTTATGATCTTGTGGCAAACAAAATTCCCAGAATCCAAAAGGCAATGGAAGCCAAAGGAATTCCTACGCAAATGCCTGAGGATATTTTTTGCAAAAATCTAAATTTTGAAGAACTCAAAACTCAAGATGGGCAATGTATTGCTTTTGGACTTAAGTTATCTGATGTATTAGAAATTAGCGATCAAGATGCTGCATTGATCTTAGATAAAGTGCATTCAAACAATCCCGATCTTTTTGAGGAAATCGTTATTTTACGCAGTAAAAATATTCTAAAGGCAATGCTTAATACAAATGCAAAAATTTTTGGGACAATTTTTAATGGGCTAAGTTATACGCAAAAGCTTAAGATTTTTGATGGATCAATCCCTTATAAAAAACTTCAAACCCTTGCTAATGAAAATAATGCTGTTTTTAATAAGGTTTTGCACAGCATTATTTTAGACCCCAAATTTCAAACTTTTAAAAAGTCTTTAACCAAAGCTGATATTACAAAATCAAATGCAAATACATTTTTTTTATTGGGTATTAACGAGCTTATGCACAAACGTGAGCACAAGGCAATTGTATATTTTCAACGATCCCAAGAAGCAGCTATTGATCCATTTATGAGAGATAGAGCCTTATTTTGGCAATATCTGGTAAGCAAAAATAGACTTTTTTTAGAGCAATTAGCCCAAAGTGATTTTGTGGATATTTTTTCTATTTATGCCAATCAAAGGCTTCATACTAAACCAAAATATCAAATTGTTTCCGAGTTTGCAGATATTAGTGATAAAAAGCCTGATTTTAATATTAGAGATCCTTTTGAGTGGCAGATTTTGAAGGATAATATTTTTGCCATTAATGACAATGAAGAATATAAAAAAGTTTTGAAATATTTTAAATATGATAAGACACTCCCTCATCTCGTTTTTTTTCTTAATCGTTTGAATAAATATAAAATTAATTATTTTGTTACTCCTTATGAAGACTTGCTTCTATGGAAAGATGATGATGAAAAATCAATGGTCTATGCCATAGCCAGACAAGAAAGTCATTTGCTTCCGGCTCTCATATCACGATCTTATGCGCTGGGGATGATGCAAATTATGCCCTTTAATGTTCTTCCTTTTGCTAAAGAAATGAATCTTAAGGATATCGATCTTTTTGATATGTTTGATCCTAAAACAGCTTTGAATTTTGGAAATTATTATCTCAATCATCTTAAAGAGGAGTTTGTCCATCCTTTATTTGTCTCTTATGCTTACAATGGAGGACCGGGATTCTTACGTAGGTTATTGGCAAAAAAAGAATTATTTTTGAAGGGTAGAAAATATGAGCCTTGGATCAGTATGGAGCTTTTGCCATATGAAGAATCAAGATTTTATGGGATGAAGGTAATAGCAAATTATGTGATTTATCAAGAACTTTTTGGGCATTATATTGATCTGGAAAAATTGCTGCAACAAACCCTTATTTACACAAAGGACAAAAAATGATTAGTAAATGCCTTTTTCCGGCAGCAGGATATGGAACGAGATTTCTCCCTGCAACTAAGGCAATGCCTAAAGAAATGCTTCCTATTGTCAATAAGCCTTTGATTCAATATGGGGTTGAAGAAGCTCTTGAAGCAGGGTGTCAAATGATGGCTATTGTTACAGGAAGAGGGAAAAGAAGCATTGAGGATCATTTTGATATCAGCTATGAGTTAGAGCATCAGATTAAGGGCACGGATAAAGAAAGTTATCTGAGAGAAATTAGATCTCTCATTAATGCTTGCAGTTTTTCTTATACGCGTCAAAATGAAATGAGAGGACTTGGGCATGCTATCCTTACAGGAGAAATATTGATAGGAAAAGAAGCTTTTGCTGTTATCCTTGCAGATGATTTATGTACCAATTTACAAGGAAAAGGAGTGCTTGCCCAAATGATAGATTTGTATAAAAAATACCATTGTTCTATTGTGGCTATTGAAGAAGTGCCTATGGAAGAAGTTGATAAATATGGGATTATTGAAGGAGAAGAAATCCAAGAGGGGGTATATCGCGTATTTAATATGGTTGAAAAGCCTTTAAAATATGAATCTCCAAGTAATTTAGCCGTCATTGGCAGGTATATTTTAACTCCAGATATTTTTGATATATTAAGGGTAACAAAACCGGGAAAAAAGGGAGAGATTCAAATTACTGATGCCCTGCTTGAACAAGCAAAATCAGGGCATGTACTTGCTTATAAGTTTCAAGGCAGGCGCTATGATTGCGGTAGTATTGATGGGTTTGTAAAAGCTACTAATGATTTTTATCAGTTATTGCATTAATGGAGATAGTTAATGTATGATATTTGGTTTTATTTATTTTTTTGGGCAATAGGGATTTTTTTTGCTTTGCCTATTGTGATGATGGGGTTTGCATGGATAATCCTGCAAAAATCTACGACTCATAAGGCTGTGGCATTGAGAGATATTGAGTTATTGGTTGATGGGAGTAAGAAACCGGAAGATTTTGAACAAGCAATAAGTAAATTTTTGAAATATTTTAAAAGTTTGCCCCAAGGAAAAAAGGACCTGAAATATTGGCTGGAGATTGTAGAAAAAATCGCTTCTTCTGAATATTTTGACAGCAATTATGCAAACGAATTTACAGAAGAACTTGAGAATGCTAATGAAGATATACAAAAAGATATTGCTGATAAAATTACAACAGCATTGAAGAATCGAAAAAAAGGTTAAGTTATGGATTATTTACAAATTACAGGGGGCAAGACTCTCAAAGGAGAGGTAAGAATTTCAGGAGCTAAAAATTCTGCTCTCCCTATTTTGGCAAGCGCATTATTGTGTAAAAATCTCTTGAGAATTTCAAATCTTCCTGATGTGGCAGATGTAAAGACTTTGGCAAAACTTTTGGAGCATTTGGGTTCAGAGATTGAATGGGTTTCTCCCAATGAGCTTTTAATTCACTCTGAACGCATTATTCATACAAAAGCTATTTATGATATTGTGCGTAAAATGAGGGCTTCTATTTTGGTTTTAGGTCCTTTGTTGGCTAGATTTGGAAAATGTGAAGTGAGTTTGCCGGGAGGTTGCGCAATTGGCGCTAGACCTGTGGATTTGCATATTAAAGCAATGGAAAAAATGGGGGCAGAAATTTCTATAGAAGGCGGGTATATTGTTGCTAGAGCGCCAAAAGGTTTGAAGGGCGCTGATGTAATGTTTGATAAAATCACAGTTACCGGTAGTGAAAATATTCTTATGGCAGCTGCTTTAGCAAAAGGAGTTACACGCATTATTAATGCTGCAAAAGAACCTGAGGTTGTCCAGCTTTGCCAAATTCTCCAAAGTGCAGGGGTTGAGATACAAGGAGTAGGGAGCAATGAGCTTTGCGTACGGGGGACTCAAGGGGAACTATTGGAATTTAAAGATATTTCTGTCATACCTGATCGCATTGAGGCAGGGACTTATTTATGTGCAGGGGCGATTACAAATTCTGCCATTACGATTAAAAATATCATTCCCACACATTTAGAGGCGATGATAAGCAAGCTTGGAGAAATTGGTTTTAAATTTGAGAATACTCAAAATAGCCTAAAAATCTTACCTGCTTCAAAGCGCTATGCTTTTGAGATTGTTACAACAGAATATCCCGGATTTCCAACTGACATGCAAGCGCAATTTATGGCTTTAGCTACTCAATGTCAAGGAAGTAGTTCTATTGAAGAGAGATTATTTGAGAATCGTTTTATGCATGTGAGTGAATTACAACGTTTAGGAGCTCATATTACCTTGCGAGGAAATGTAGCTAAAGTAACAGGAGGAGAGAAGCTTATTGGCGCAGATGTAATGGCAACAGATTTGCGGGCTTCTTCAGCTCTCGTCTTAGCAGGACTTGTTACAGAAGGTAACACAAAAATACACAGAATTTATCACCTTGATAGGGGTTATGAACATTTAGAAGAAAAATTTTCTAATTTGGGAGCGCAGATCAAGAGATTAAAAGAAAAATAAACTTTTTATTTAGTTTTATTAGATTATAATCTAATAAAATAATTAAAAATATGTGAGGAGTTAAAAATGTCAAGAAGAAAAGAACATGATTTTATAGGCGAATTAGAAATTGATAATGACGTATATTATGGGATTCAAACTCATCGAGCGATTGAAAATTTTCATATTACCAATGAAAAACTATCTGATTTTCCAATATTTATCAACGCCCTTGTTCAAGTTAAAAAGGCTGCAGCACTGGCAAATTATGAATTAGGTTTGCTTGATGCTAATATTAAAGAGGCTATCTGCAGAGCCTGTGATAAGATTCTTGCAGGGAATTATCATGATCAATTTGTTGTAGATATGATTCAAGGAGGGGCTGGCACAAGCACTAATATGAATGCCAATGAAGTGATTGCAAATCTTGCTCTTGAAATTATGGGACATAAAAAAGGCGAATATGATTATTGCCACCCTAATGATCATGTCAATCTTTCTCAATCTACTAATGATGCCTACCCTACAGCATTGAGAATTGCTTTGTATGAGAGATTGAGCGGTTTGACTGAATCAATGCGTATTCTTAGAGATGCCTTTGCTAAAAAAGCAGAAGAGTTTAAAGATATTCTAAAAATGGGTAGGACTCAATTACAAGATGCTGTTCCAATGACTTTAGGACAAGAGTTTAAGGCTTTTGAATTGATGATTAACAAAGATATTGAGCGCGTACTGGATGCCAGAAATTTGGTGCGAATTATCAATCTTGGAGGGACAGCAATTGGCACGGGGATTAATTCTCATCCTGATTATAAAAATATTGTAGAGCAAAAAATTCAAGAAGTTACGGGCAGACCTTTTGTTACGGCAACAGATTTGATAGAAGCCACCCAAAGCACAGGTGCTTATGTCCAAATTAGCGGTGTACTCAAAAGAGTATCTGTAAAGCTTTCAAAAATATGCAATGATTTGAGACTTTTAAGTTCAGGACCTCGAGCAGGGATTAATGAAATCAATCTTCCCAAAATGCAACCGGGAAGTTCTATTATGCCCGGTAAGGTAAATCCGGTTATTCCTGAAGTGGTCAATCAAGTATGTTTTGCTGTTATTGGGCATGACATTACGGTAACAATGGCTGCAGAGGGAGGACAATTGCAACTTAATGTGTTTGAACCTGTGATTGGCTATAGTTTATTTAATTCAATCGTTATGCTCAATCGTGCGATGGTAACACTTGCACATAAATGTGTAGATGGGATTACGGCTAATGAAGATGTATGCAAAAATTTTGTATTAAATAGTATTGGGATTGTTACAGCGCTTAATCCTTATATTGGGTATGAAAACTCTGCTTCTATTGCCAAAGAATGTTTGAAAACAGGCAAAAGTGTTTATGATGTTGTTTTGGAGAAAGGTTTGTTGAATAAAGAACAATTAGAAGAGATTTTCAAACCCCAAAACATGATCAACCCCCATATGTATAAGAAAAATAAAGCTTGATAAGAAAATAAGGGTACTCTAAGATGCATGATATACAAAAAATGTTTTATTTACGCCTTTTGTATTATCAAAAAATGCTTGGAGAAAAATATGTAGATGCTATCAATCTTAAGCCTACAACTCAAAGCTTAAGTTTGCCAAAATCTTCACTCCAAGATATTATCTCCCATTGTGTCTTATGCCATAGAAGCAAGAAGGCTTTGCCTGCTTTTGGTATTTTGCCCTCTAATGCGAAAGTGATTTTTGTCTCACAACTACCTTTAATAGATGATTCAAACGTATTTTTGCCAAATAAAAGTGCTCAAATGCTTCAAAATATTATTCAAAATATTTTTGCCTTACATACCGGAGAATATGGCGTGTTATCTTTGGTAAAATGTAATCAAGGCGATTCTCATATAGCAAATTCAGAGATTTTGATGTGCAAGCAATATTTAGATGAACAACTTAGAATGGATCATACTCAGATTGTTGTTTTATTAGGAGAGCTTGTATTATCGCATTTATTGGGGTTGGATTTTGACGATCATAATGGTCGGATTCTTTTGCAAAAAGGTAAGAAATTTCTCGCTACTTATTCTTTAGGTCAGTTATTAAAAAATCCATCTTTGAAAAAAGAAGCTATGAAACATTTTTTACTTGCAAAAGGAGTATTATGAAGAATAAAGGGATTGTTTTTGTTATTTTGTATTTTGTGGGCTTTTCTTTCCTTTTTGCTAAAAGCTATATTATATCCCCTCTTCCTCTGCCTAAACAAGAAGTATTAGATATTACAACAGATAAATGTGATGAAAAATGTCTCCAAAAGCTTTATGATGAGGGAAAGATTTTTTCGTTTGTAGCAAAGTTTAAAAATGATACTCAAAATGTAGAGTTGCGGGCGAATTTATCTGTAGCATTATCTGAGATTGATTCTTTTATGCAAAGTTCAATGTATCAAAATATAAAAAATTCTCAGATAAAAATTGCCCTTTTAATCCCCAAAAAAATCGTTGGGCGTTATTCGGTGGCGAGTATTGATACCATATTGGCTTATTTGATGACACGTGGGGGAGATTTTAATTTCAAAGTTTTTGATAGTGGGGGGGAAACTTCTTCAGATCTCAATGATGCTTATACAAAAATTGAGCAAGAAAAATATGAGTTTGTGATTGCTGTGCTTACTCAAGCGGGTGTGGAAAATTTTATTCAAGGGACTTATATGAGTATCCCTACGTATATCCCTACTATCAACAAAAATCAACTTACGATTTCAAATTTGCCTAAGAATTTGTATTTCGGAGGCATCGACTATAAAGCCCAAATGCAAACGATAGTAGCCTTAGTAGGGGATAATTCAATTGTAGAATATGATGATGATAGCCCTGTAGGATTGGTCTTGGGAGATATTTTGGATACTCTGGATTCTAATGTGGTTTATAAAGATGTTGTTTCTTCCCAACAAGCTGCAACATTTGCAAAAAATCTAAAAATCCAAGAAGATTTTTTGGAAAATAGTGTCATTGTTTTGAATACGCCTGTTGTCAAAAGTGGCTTGATGCTTTCTCAACTGGCTTTTTCTACTAAAAAACCCATTAAAATTCTCTCTACTCAAATTAATTATAACCCTTCTTTGTTGATGCTTGTGCGGCCCAAAGATAGACAAAATTTCTATATTGTCAATGCTATTGGACACACCAATCAAAAATTAATCGAATATGGAGCACTTCTTAGCAGTGATTTGCGTTATGATTGGGTAAATTATTCAACCGCAATTGGTGTGGAAATGTTTTTTGATTTGCAAGATCCTAAAATTAACAAATTTTTCTCTGAACTCATTAGCGATAATCAAGTCCAATATATTAATACTCTTTATCGTGCAAAGGGTTCTATATTTGAGCCAATCCGCTAATTTATGGATAAAAAACTTTATTTGGGGAATCTCCCAAATAAAGAATTAAAAAATTGGTTTTGGAGTTTTATCTGTAACAGGAGCTAAGACAGGATAAGTGATTGTTGGTTTTGTGCCTGTAAGGGATTGGAAAAAGGTTTCGATCTTTTTAGCTTCTTGGTCATTGATGGTAATCCCCAATTGGATAGCTCCCATTTCTTTGATGGCATCTTTGACATCCCAATATTGTCCATTATGAAAGTAAGGCATTGTTTCTGCAATATTTCTAAGTGTTGGGACTTTGACCATGCCATTAGCATCGCCTTTAAAGTCACCTACATTAGCAAACTCATAAGGTTTGACAATACCAAAAGGTTGCATAGTGCCCCCTAAATTGATACCATTATGACATGCAATACAACCTTTATCAATAAAAGTATTTAACCCTTCTTGCTCTTGTTTGCTTAAAGCTTTTGGATTGCCATTGAGAAAATCATCATAACGACTAGGTGTTACAAGTGTTTCTTCAAACATCGCAATAGTATCTCCAATTAATTTAAAATCAATTTTTACTTTATTGCCATAGGCTTTTTTAAATTCATCAACATAAGCAGGGATAGAGGTAATTTTTTCAACTACAAGTTTTGGGGTTGCTGCCATCTCCACAGGGTTTTGAATGGGACCTTGAGCTTGGTCTCCTAAATGAAAAGCTCTCCCATCCCAAAATTGAACAGAATTAAATACAGAGTTATATACTGTGGGGGAGTTGAGGTGATGAGGGTTGGGCTGCCATTTTTCTCCAATGGCTACAGGCACTACATCGACCCCGCCTAGGGCAAGGTTATGGCAAGTATTGCAAGAAATAAGATTAGAGCTTGAGATTCTGGGATCAAAATAAAGTTTTTTGCCAAGTTCAATTTGAGCTTGTGTCATTTTGGGGTTATAACCGGTGGCCAGGTCTGTGTCTTTGGCTTTTTGTAATTGGTATGCTGCTAGGGCTTTACCGCTAGGGATAGGTTGTAGCCCGGAATTTTTGGCTTTTTGAATCAACTCTTGATTGATTGCGCCAAAAGCATTAATGGCACAAAATGTAATTACACTTCCTATTAAGGCTGTTTTTTTCATTGTTTTCTCCTGTTTGTATGTTGTTTTTGTTATCAATTATAACTCAATAATAGTAAATATATAAATAAAATTTATTATATAATAAAATATTTTGGATTTATAAAGATATGAAATATAAAAAATTCATAAGAATTCATTGCTTCTATCATCATAGAACTACATTTATTGAAAAATATTGAAAACACGTGTTAATAAGTGCTGTAGCAATAAAAAATAAAATGACTCAAAACTAAGAGTTGCAGGTTAGCCATAGAGTTTTGGATTTTTTAATTGTCTTTGATCTTAAGAAAACAGAAGATGAATTAATGGTTATTTTTTTGCAATAAAAAATTTATTTTAGAATCTGTTTTACAAAATAATCATAAAAATTTTAATTTTTAAAAATATACATAAATATTAAATTATAAAGATATAATTTAAGTAATAGCATATAATCAGGTATGTAATGAAAAAAATATTAATTCTATTATTTTTGGAATGTGCGCTATTTGGAGAAGAGTGGGCAGAGTTGCCTTCCACCATATTTTTAGAAAATGCTGAAATAAAAACTATTCAAGTAGTGGGTAAGCTTGGTAGTTTTGGAAGTAATCATTATCTTTATAACAAAAATTCTTTTGCTTATTCCAGTAGGGGTCCAACACCTTCAAAATTAATCTTAGAAGCCAAAAATCCTATCACGACATTTTATATGGGAAATATGTCTATTAACCCAAATTCCAATCTTGTTTTAAATCTCAATACAAATTTTGCTATGGACAAAAATCAAGCATACACAATTGCTCAAGATGCTAAATTTCAAGCTAATGGAAGTGAATTTACGATGTATGGAGGATCGTTTTCTAATGGTGGTGCGGGAGAGTTAAACTTTACAAATTCTGTGAATATTGGGGGTAGTCTCATAAATGAAGGAGGCGAACTTAGTATTAATGTAGGGACTTTTAATAATGGGCGTTATGATATGGGATTGGGCACTTATGGAAGCTTGATAACTTCAAAGGGCGGGGTGAGTGTCGTGAATGTTGCTAATGAATTTGATAATTTTGGTTATGTTTATCAGATACAAAATGGAGAGATTATTGGCGATAAAAAACTCAATGCAAAGTCAAAGATCCTCATTAAAGAACATTCCAAACTCAGTATTCAAGGAGGAGATGTTTATAATGGAGTAGGGTTTGGATTAAGTGGTTCCGGTATTTATTATTCAGGGGCAGGTTTTATTAGCGTTGATAATAGTGAGTTTAGGATAGAAAAAAGTCTTATTTCTCAAGGGAGTGGGCGTATGCTTGATCTGAGTAAATATGATAATGCGAGTATCGTTCATTCCCAAATTATAGCAAACAACAAAGGTTATATTCGCATTGGGGGAGATTTTACCAATAGAGAATTTAGTGATATTACTTTAAATGGAGGGACGATAGAAATAATAGGGGCTTTTAAAACTGCTCCGCACACTGAGATTGATTTTGGCGGGAATTGCGATGCCTCTCTTGGAAATGTTTTTGGAAAAATCATAGCCAATAGTGTTGCCCTCACAGATGCAAAAATAGAATTTTATAAAGGAAACGCTAAGACAGATACCCCTTATGTGTTCGTAGATGCCAAAACTTCTTTACAATATAACCCTACTCTCCTTGGCGCACAAGAGGTTTTTTCAAATGATGGCACTCCAAGTGCATTTTATCAGGCTATGGTTACAAATGATGGCAATAAGCTTAAAATTATTTTTAGTAACAAAAACAATGGGAGCAGTATTTCTGAAATCATTTCAAATAATATTCCCTTAAGTGAAAATGAAAAAAATATTATTGATAGTATCCATAGACAATCTCCTTTGCTTCATTTTGATATTACTAATATGGGGCTCCATCAGATTAAAAATATAGCTCAAGATATCTACAAAGGTTTGAATGATTTTGTAGTTAATAAAAACAAATTAGCCAGATTGGGATTTGATATCAATAGGGCGAGTATTTTTGATCGCATGGCAAAATCTATGACTTCAAACACGACTCTAGCTTCCAATGTTGCCTATAATCATTATGCAGCCAATACGGTTGGGGATTATCACTCTGAAGTTTATGGACAATATGATCCAATCTCACCCTCAGTTTTTCAACAACAGATTTTAAAAAATAAGAGTGATAATAGCGTTTATATTGGTTTGTTGGGAGCTTATCAAAAAGATTCTCCGGGGAATGGATATGGTTATGGGATCAATGGAGGCTATGATCGTTGGATTAATAAAAATCTTTTTTTAGGCGCATATTTAAGCTATATGGGAGGGGGAAATCAAAGTGATTTTGTTGATATTACTACTCAAAGTATGCAAATAGGCGGGTATGGGCGTGCGCTTATTTCTATTGTGGAAGCAGATGCCATTATAGGCTATGGTTATAGCGCCAATCAAGCAATCAGAAATGTTTCTATACTTGGGAAAACTTATAAAAATGATTCAAAATACCATACCCATTCATTGAATTTTTTACTCCAAACAGGTCCTAAATTTAATTTGGGTCATCATGTGCTTAAGCCTTATATAGGTATGAATTTTATTTTTGATCGAAATCATTATATAAGTGAAGATAAGGGAGTGTTTGCCGGTTCATATCTTTTAAAAAATGATACTTTTATGGGAGTAGAAGTTGGAGTGGAATACCGCAAAATGATTCAAAAAGGGTATTTTTTTATTCGCTCTTCTTTGGAATATACTTTTTATAGCAATCTCAAAAATACTCAAATTATTTTTCTTGATAGTGTTGTTTCTATCGGTGCTCCCTTTAGAGAAAACTTTGCTTCTGTGATCGTGGGTGGAGAAATACCCTTGAATCAGAGTTTTTTTATAAATCTCAATGCTTCTGCAAAACTCTCTAATCAAAAGACTTTTATCACCACAGCAATGGCATCTTTGAAATTTATTTTTTGATTTGATAGAAGAGATTTATTTTTAGGTTAAAATTATAATAAAAATCCGGATTTTTAATCCGGAGATAATTTGCAGATATGTTTAGACATAAAACATTAATTTTGCTAGAACAACTATAATAATCCCTAAAGTTAATGCGACCGGATGGATAATTTTTCCAATAGGGCTTGGTTTTTTGAAAATAAATTTATAGCTTAATGACACGATAATCATCGCAAAAATAAGGCATGCCAGGAATATTTTGAGTATTAGAATTTTCTGAAAGGTTGAGTGAAAATACCCCAAATCCCCTCCGATGTAATTGCTTACCATCATCCCCCCACTAATAGCAAGAATGAGAACGCATATAGGCATAATTTTAGTGCCTCGTTTAGAAATGCCTTCTGCTGCCTTTGAAGATATTTCTTCGCCAAATGTTTTTTGTATGCTTGGGAAAATAACCACATCAAAAAATAGATAACCTATAAAAATAATCGCACAAATTAAATGAATGATCAAAAGAAATGGATAAATAGCTTGCATATTTTCTCCTTTTTGGAAATTATGTGGAGCAAGTATAACAGAAAAGTTAGATCAAATTTTTTTATTTAGGGTAAAAAGTTAATCATATGTGAAAATTAGTAACTTTTAAATCTATGTAAAAATTTTTATTTTTTCAAAAATCTATCAAAATATAGAGAAATATAGACTGACAGTTATATTTTGTAGTCTTTAACTATTGAAAAATATTAAAATTAATAAAAATTTGCAAATAAATAAAAATCTCACGTAATTTTCAAAAAATATAAAAGGAAATCTAGCTTGAGTGGTTAATTTATAAGAAGATAGTGGCTCCAGATGTAGGATTCGAACCTACGACCAAGCGGTTAACAGCCGCCTACTCTACCGCTGAGCTAATCTGGAATAAATCCTAAACTCATATATTTAAGAGGTGCAATTATAAGTTAATTTGGTGTATAAGTCAAGCTTTTAGAAGGATTTGAGTAAAAAACAGCGCATTAAAGTCTTGTACTTGCCTTAAATTTTAAGAATGCTTTTAAGTCATAAACAACACCATTTTTTTGGATAAGTAAGGGAATTTTGAGGTTTTTAAATAAATCATGAGCAACACTCAAAATAATCCCGTCGTATTTTTTGATATTTGCATGGTAGTAAATTTGAGAAATATCTAAAATATCAAATCCATAGGTCTGATTGACTTGAATTTTATCTGCAAGAGGATCGCAAATTTCGACATGACAACCAAATTCTTCAAGTTCTTTTTTGACATAAGGGACTTTAGAATTGCGTATGTCTTTACAGTTTTCTTTAAAAGTAATACCAAGAATGAGGATTTTGCTTCCCAATGTTTGAAGATTATTTTTTGCCAGCAGTTTGATCATTTTTTGAGCAATAAAAGATGGCATGGCATCGTTGATAAGTCTTCCTGCGGAGATGATTTTGGGGTGATAGCCCATGCGTGCAGCAATATGAGTAAGATAATAAGGATCAACACCAATACAATGCCCTCCTACAAGACCTGGGGAGAATGCCAAGAAGTTCCATTTGGTTTTGGCAGCTTCAAGTACTTCATAAGTGTCCATGTCTAATTTGTCAAAGATAATTGCAAGTTCGTTGATAAAGGCAATATTAAGATCTCTTTGGGCATTTTCAATGGCTTTGGCAGCTTCAGCGACCTTGATAGAAGGGGCTAAATAAGTTCCCCCATCAATAATAGAGGCATAAAGAGAATCAATTTCTTTAGCCACTTTTTGAGTGCTTCCTGAGGTGATTTTTTTGATAGTAGTGAGGGTATTTTTTTTATCTCCGGGATTGATGCGCTCCGGAGAATAACCAACAAAAAAATCTTGATTATAAAATAAATGGGAGGTTTCTTCCAAAATAGGCACACAGTCATTTTCTGTGCAAGTAGGGTAGGTAGTGGATTCATAAATAACAATATCCTCTTTTTTCAACAAACTTCCTACCATTCTGGAAGCTTCAAGGAGAGCAGATATATCAGGAGTTTTGTAGGAATCTATGGGCGTTGGGACGGTGATGATATAGATATGGGCTTGGGCAATTTCATGCAAGTTATGGCTAAAGCTAAGGTATTTGGCATTTAAAAAGTCTGTTTGTGTGCTTTGGTCGTTTTTATCTTGATGATTTTGAAGTTCTTCAATACGTTTAGTATCTATATCAAACCCAATAGTTTTATAGAGTTTTCCAAACTCTATAGCTAGAGGGAGCCCCACATATCCTAAACCAATAATAGCAATTGTTTTATTCATTAAAGACACTCAAGAATAGCTTTTGAAATATATTTGATTTCATCTTCTGATAAATAGGCATTCATAGGTAGGCTTAAGATTTCATTAGACACTCTCTCAGCTATGCCAAAATCTCCTTGATGATAATTCAGATATGCAAAACAATCTTGTAAATGGAGGGGCTTGGGATAATGTATCGCATAAGGAATTTCATAGGAGGAAAGATTTTTTTGCAAACCTTCCCTGTCAGATGTGAGGATGCAATATTGTGCATATACGTTTTGTGTTTTTGTATCAGTATAAGGGAGGGTAATGGACTTGTTTTGAAGGTGTTTGTTATAAAGCATGGCTACTTTTTGACGTCGGGCAATTTGGTCGGGATAGTGCTTGAGCTTGATCCTTAATATTGCAGCTTGAAGAGTATCTAATCTTGCATTTAATCCTATCATAGAATGTTGGTAACGTTTTGATTGTCCATGGATTCTTAGAGTCTTGATTTTATCAGCCAAGTTTTTGTCATTACAAAAAACTGCTCCGCCATCACCATAACAACCCAAAGGTTTAGAAGGAAAGAAGCTTGTTATGGCAAGAGGACTTTGGTTGCCACTTTTTCTGGATTTATACATAGCCCCAAAACTTTGAGCACCATCCTCGATGACTATCAAGTGATGTTGTTTGGCAATTGCATTGATAGTGTCCATATCAGGGATTTGCCCAAAAAGACTTACAGGCATAATAGCTTTGGTTTTAGGCGTGATGGCTTGGGGGATATATTTTGGGTGAATATGGAAAGTTTGAGGGTCAATATCTACAAATACAGGTTTAGCCCCTAAGAGCGCAATCATTTCTGCCCCGGCAATGAAGCTAAAAGGCGATGTAATGACCTCATCTCCGGCTTGTATGCCTGCACCCATGAGGGCAAGCAAAAGAGCGCTAGTGCCATTAGAACAAGTAATAGCATATTCACACCCAACAAAATTAGCAAGCTCTTCTTCAAGGGCTTGTATTTCTTCGCCCATGATAAAGGAGGTATTTTGGATTACTTTTTGAATGGCAAAATTAATTTCATCTGCATATTCTAAATGGGCTTTTTTAAGATTTGCAAAATCAATCTTCATCAATGACAACTTGATTGTTTTGTAGTTTATAACGGCTTTTATCGTAGCTATCAATAGCAATACCTTGTGGATCAAAAATCATCTTGCATCCTCCCTTATCTACCCAACCAATTTGTTTGGCCGGTACACCCACGACCAATGCAAATGCCTTTATATCTTCTCTAACAAGGCTGCCTGCCCCTACTAAAGCATATTCGCCAATACTAACTCCACAAACAATGGTGGCGTTTGCGCCAATAGAACATCCGGTTTTGAGAAGAGTTTTTTTATATTGATCTTTGCGGGAAATAAAAGCTCTGGGATTATATACATTTGTAAAAACAACTGAAGGACCTAAAAAGACGTTATCTTTGCACTCAACCCCTTCATGGATACTGACATTATTTTGGACTTTGCAACCATTCCCGATTTCTACATGAGGACCTATGACGCAATTTTGTCCAAAGGAACAATTCTCCCCAATCTTCACCCCACTTAAAATATGACAAAAATGCCATATTTTTGAATTTTTGCCAATGATTACACCTGCATCAACCAAGCTTGAGGAATGGACAAAATAATTCATTGGGACACTTTTTGGCAAAAGGGGTGGTAATCTCCAACAGCCCCTATTGGAGAAGTATTTCTTATATCATGGACAATTTGGATACATTCTTTGGTATCTTCAAGTCCAAAACCCTTGTGCGCTAAAATATCTTGATAACTCAAGGTGTGTAGATTCTCAAAACCTTCACTAAATTCGATTTCTTCATTATCAACAATAATAGATCGATAAGTCTTTTTGCCCATTGCTTGGACATCTTGGGGTATGTAGTTATGATTTATGGACAAAAACCATCTAATATGGGCATGTTTGAGTTGGAGATACCCGCTTGCACAATCCGGCTTTGAAATATGGACAATATTATTTTTGGGAGCACCAAAAATAAAAGAAAGCATATCAAAAAAATGCACACCAATATTTGTAGCTATTCCCCCACTTTTTGTAACATCTCCCTTCCAGGATACAAAATACCACTGACCTCTGCTTACTAAATAAGTAAGAGTAATGTCATAGATTTTATTGGGATTGTTTTGAAGTTCTTGTTGTACTTTTTGTTTGAGAGATAAAATACCGGGATGCAAACGGAGTTGTAAGATATTATAGACTTTTTTACCGCTTTCCCTTTCAAGATCTCTGAGTCCATCAATATTCCATGGGTTTAATACAAGGGGTTTTTCACAAATAGCATGCGCATTGCTTTTTAGGGCAAAGCGGATATGGCTATCATGGAGATAGTTAGGAGAGCAAATAGAAATATATTTTACCCCTTCTTTTTTGCGCGCAAGCTTATCAATATGACGATCAAATCGTTCAAATTCAGTAAAGAAATTAGCCTGTGGAAAAAAACTATCTAAAATCCCTACAGAATCTCTAATATCAAGAGCACATACAAGAATATTGTTTGTGTCTTTGATCGCTTTGAGGTGTTTGGGGGCGACATACCCTCCTACGCCAATAATCCCAAAAGGTATCATATCATCTCCAGAATTTTTTTTGCGATAAATTCCCCTGATTGCCCTTGACCATAGAGATTTTTGGGAAAAGGTTTTGCAAATAAATAAGGTATATTACCAAAAGATTGAATAATTTTTTCTTTATGTGTTCCTACTAAAATACCACATTGATGTGTAACTAACTCTTCCCATTCACTTTCTTCTCGGAGAATCAAACAAGGCTTGCCAAAAAAATAAGCTTCTTTTTGTAGTCCTCCGCTATCAGTTAAAACAGCTTTTGAATGTTTGAGTAACCAAATCATTTCAAGATAACCTAAGGGATTTGTCAGGGTAATATGTTTTGGAACGATATGGAGATTTGAGAGCGTTTTAGCTGTGCGCGGGTGAAGGGGAAGGATGATTTGTGTTGTAGAAGCCAGCGTATCAAGCGCTGCTATTAGGGTATGTATTGTTTGGGGATCATCAGTATTGCAAGGGCGATGAATAGTTGCAAGGGCAAAATCTTTTTGGATAGGGATAGGGGGTTTTTTTGCATATGGGGAGTAATAAAGCAGAGAATCAAGCATAATATCCCCACTTTTGTAGATTTTGCAAGGAAAGTTTGAGAACCCTTCATCCATGAGATTATCAAATGCTTTTTGGCTGGGGCAAAAAAGAAGCCAAGAGATTCTGTCTGTAAGGATACGATTGATTTCTTCAGGCATTTTGAGATTGAAACTTCGCAAACCTGCTTCAATGTGAATGATGGGTATATGGAGTTTGGCGCTGCTAAGTGCTCCTGCAAGGGTGGAGTTGGTATCTCCATATACCAAAGTCGCATCCGGTTTTATATCTTGGCTAATTTTTTCAATCTCCTCCATCATTTCCCCTGTCATGGTTGCATGGCTTTTATTTTTTATTTGAAGAGAATAGGTGGGTTTAGGGATATGGAGTTGTGAAAAAAATATATCACTCATTTGGGGATCAAAATGCTGTCCTGTATGGATAATAATTTCTTGAATTTGAGGGTAATTTTTTAATATTCTGCTGAGTGAAGCTGCTTTGATGAATTGGGGTCTAGCCCCTAAAATAGTCAAGATTTTCATAAAAAAATTATACTCAAATTTTCAGTGATTAAAATATTGCATTATTTTTTTTAATAATTTTAGGGGGATAAGCCTGAGTGGTGGGCTAACTCCATTATCCCTCCAAGCTTGAAGACATTCGAAATTAGCCAGTAAAATATTTTTGAATGATTGGTTGCTTTTGCCTCCAAGTCTCATTTTGACAAAGGTTTGGGGAATATATTTTGAGTGGATTTGATGGATTTGCAAGAATCGAAACATGATTTCATAATCAGCAGCAATTTTGTAAGCAAGAGAAAAATTTCCATACATTTTATAAATATGTTTTTTGGCATAAAATGTTGGGTGTGGGGGATGCCACCCTTGCTGAAAGGCATTGTGGGCATAAGGAGAGCTTTTCCAATAGCGCTTGGTTTTTAATGTGGCAAAATCCACGTATTCGAGATCTCCAAAAACACAATCAATACCCCAATCATCAAAACCTTTAGCAATCGTAGATAAGACGCCGGAATGGGTAAAAAAATCATCAGAGTTTAGAAATCCAATAATTTCCCCATCACTAAGAGCTATCCCGCGATTCATGCCATCATAGATACCATTATCCGGTTGGCTGGATACTGCCAGAGTGATTTGTTTATCGGCATATTGGGGTTTATAAGTTTCTATGATTTCTAGCGTGGCATCCTTGCTTTGATTGTCGATAATAATGTGTTGTATATGGGGGTAGTCTTGGGAGAGCACCGAATTAATGGTATCTGCAATGGTTTTTGCAGAGTTGTAAGTAGGGGTGATAATAGAGATTTTTGATCCGTCCATTAAAAAATCTTATTTTTTATTATAATACAGACACTGAGTAATAATTTCTTGTGTCTGAGAAACAAGGAGTATGATAGGGTTAAGATCTCTCATAAAGTTTTGTCCTTATTTTTTGCAATAAAGAAGTTGGGATAATTTTTTTGATAAAATATTTACAGCCGGCGTAGAGAAACTTTGGGGTATAAAAGATGAAATAAAATTTATTGTATTTTTGACCAATTTTTAAGTCTTCGAAACCGCCCCTAAAGAAACTGGTCGAAGAAATTCCTTCAATATCATAAATAGACACAATTTGATTGAGTGGATAAAATTGATACCCCCTATGATAAAGTTTTGTAAAAAAATCATTATCCGCACAAATTTTAAAAGACGTATCAAAGCCGTATTTTTTCAACAGTTCTGTTTTGACAAAGACACTTTGATGGCAAAAGGGCATTTTGTATTTTGGGTTTGAAGAGAAGGGAATCTTGAAATAACTCCCCTTAAGAACAAAAAGTGTATCGCCAAACAGGACGCTTGTATCCATGCAATTCCTTAATTGAATTTTGAGTTATTATGATTTTGATTTAAGATGAAAGAGTATTTTATCCAATTTTATCTTTTAAAGATATTTTTTTCCCAACAAGACACGAATTTTGTTTTTGATACAAGAAGGCAAGCAAGATTTTATAAGAGTTTTAGGAAGGATACAAAAAAGATATAAAGAACCTAAAAAAATAGGGAAAAGTTTGTGGTAGCCATAGCCAATCTTACAATCTTCTTGAAACCCCTTCCATGAAGGGCCATCAGATATGCCATTGGCATTAAAAATTGAGATAATTTGCTCAATTTTTAAGAATTTATAGCCTTTATTATAAATTTTGGTGAAAAAATCTGTATCCCCGGCAATTTTGAAACGAGTATCATATTTATAAAAGGCAATGAGTGAAGTTTTTATAAAACTGGATTGATGGATAAATTTGTGGTGATAACGATGATTGTTGGATTTTGTATAAAGAATTTTACTTTCATGGGGAGCATAATAAATTTGGGTATGCCCATAAATTACGCTATAGCCCCCCCCCCATTCAGTTTTTAGAGTATTAAAATATTTTTTAAAGCATTCTTCAATCGTATTGGTTTGATAAAATTTATCCCCACTATTCATGAAGTTGCACCATTCCCCACTGGCAAGGCTTACTCCTTTGTTCATGGCATCATAGATCCCCTTGTCTTTTTGACTTAAAAATTTGAAACAAAAATGAGGATTTTGATTGTGAGTAGCCTCAAGATAGAATTTATCAGGAGAGTCATTTTTTTGGGTTATTGTGGCTAGAATTGAGATTGTTTTTAAAATCAACTCTTTTGTGCCATCACAACTATCCCCATCAATAATGATATATTCTATATGAGGATAAGTTTGGGTAAAGATAGATTCCATGGTTTGGGCAATATGATTGACATCATTATAAACTATGGTAATTACAGAGATCTTTACAGGATGAGCGATGCTTTTGGAGGTTTTTTCTGAAAAATGAAGAGATTTGGGAGCTTGATTAGGGTGAGTTTGGAGAATTTCATCAATTTTGGGATAAATGTCTTTTGCTTGAATATCATGGATACAAAGGGGATTTTTTTGATGAGAATCAGAGAGAGTTTGAGATTTTTTTTCGTCGTTTTGGATAGCCCAAGGTAGGATTAAATAATAATTTTTATAACTTTTAGGAGGGGTAAATCTGAATAAATGATTCCCGTTAGAGAGGACAATACAAGGCTTTTGAAGAGCAAGGGCTACATGAGGTGCGCTTGTTTCATTTGAAATAAGAAGATCGCAAAAATATACCAAGCTTGCAAGTTGGGTAAGAGTGGTTTTGCCTACCATGTTAAATACTTTGGTCTGAATTTGCGTGCTAAGCTTATCTTGAATCATTTGAGCATCAAGGATATCTTCTTTTCCTGAGCACAAAACAATATTTTGATGATGATATTTTGCCAAATAAAGGGCAGTTTTTAGAAATCCTTGTTGATTCCATTTTCTTTTAGGAGAGCTTGCCCCTATGAAGAGGATACTATAAGGTTGGCTAAGGGGAAATTCTTTAGTGAAGTTTTCCGGAGACATCAAAGAAGACGGGCTTATATGTAAGGAAGTAGAAAGATTTTTTTCCAAAAGATGCTCAAAAAATTCCTTATTTCTATCAAATTCATATAAAATCTCTGTTTTTGATGGGAGTAATTTTGTATAAATGGCATCCCCTTTGGACTTAAAAAGAGAATTGGTATTAGAATGATCTCCTATGGAAGCTATTTTTTCTTTGGCATAAATGATTTTACATAAGGCTTGGTCAGAATAAAGATGCCTTGAATAACTTGGGTTGATAAGAACATCATACCCTTGTGCGGATATTTTTGATATGAATTTGAAGCGATAAAAAGGCTTGGTCAAAAAAGATCTTCGTTGAAGCCAAATAAATGCATCCACAAATGATTCATCCCAGCTTAGAGCCAAATCTTTAGAGTTGGCATTTGTTAAAAGCGTGATATGATAATTGTGATAAATAGAAGAATTCTTGATGACTTCCAGAAAATTGCGAAATAAAATATAATCTCCTATGCCATCGGTTTTGACGATAATCAAAGAGTTTTTGTTGCATTCTTTGGGGTGTTTTTGTGCAAAATAATCAAGTGTAGAAAAAAAAGCATACAAAATAGAATCTAAAATATTTTTGCTTATTTTTTTGATAAGAGTTGGTTTTTTGAGTCTAAATTGCATTGGCGAGGGTTAGTTTTTCTTATAGACTGCCAGGACGGTATGCCCGTATGCATTTTGTGGAATTTGGATAAATTTCGTGCCTATTTTGCCCAATCGATTGATGATTTTACGTTTTAGCTTTCTGTCAATGAGAGGAGAAAGGGGGAGGAATTTTTTTGCCCATATGACAGATTTGTAGTATTGGGTGTGCTCGGGTTGGACATTTTCATGATAAATCTCACATAATTTCAAATTAAAAATATGGGCTACACTTTCCAAACACCGATCTGAGAAGCGACTCACATGATGAGGGGGCATATTTAAAATATTATTAACCCAATCTTTAGCAAAACTATCTTCAGAAGGGATAGCAATAATCATTAACCCTCCTTTTTTGAGGACTTCAAGTTTTGATTGCAAGAAACTTCCGGGATCGCTAACATGTTCCAAAACTTGGAAACTACACACTACATCAAAATTATTTTGATGTGTTTGGGCATATTCTTCAATAGAGATATTTTCAATACAAATCCCTTCTTTTGCCGCCATTTTTTTTGCTTGTGTGCTAAATTCTAATCCTGTGTAATCTTTGGTAGGCAAATATTTTGCAAATGCCCCCTTGCCACAACCTACTTCTAAAACCTTATCTGTAGGATTGATATAGTTTTTGGCGAATTTATATTCATTTTTTTCACCCATATAATACCAATGGAGTTGATTGAGCGCACTATAAAATGAATCATCTCCTGTGGGCATTTGTCCGTTGCTATCCAGAAAAAATCTCAAATCACAATGTTTGCAGTAAGCATAAATAATATCTGAATTTATCATAGAGGAAATATCTATATGAAAAACTTTTTTATAGAGATCATATAAATCATTTTTTTGAATAATCTCTTGTGTAATGCAATCTTGTTCATGACACAAAGGGCATTTCATTTCGTTCCTTTCAGTTTGCGTTTTATATATCTTTTGATAGGTCTGAGCATAGGTCTCATAAATTCTACTGAAGAGATGAGCTTATAAAAGATTCTACTGCCCCCCCCCCCTATGGTTTTAATATAAGGATTAATTTCTTGCTTTTTAAGCTTCTTAAATAAAGTGGCATGGGTATCTTGTAGAGGTCCTAAATTTTTCAACCCCATCCAATGGGTAAAGGCATTGAAACTGTAGCGATAGTGGAAGTTATGGGGCAAATGGCATTGGATACAAGGATAAAAACAATTTGCAATAATTGCTTCTCCTCCAATTTTTAGACTATTTAGCATTTGTCCAAATGTTTTTAGGGGGTCTTGGACATGTTCTAAAACATCTGTAGCAATAATACAATCAAAAAAATTATCTTCAAGCTTAGATACAAAATGAATATTATCATAATGACGGATACATTTTTTTGCGTATTGACTTGGATATGGTTCATAAATATAGACTTGTTTGTGCGGGGCTTTGTGCGCTATGGTTTTTGCAAGTGTCCCAAACCCTCCCCCATAATCTAAGATATTTTGAAAATCTGATGTTGCAATATATGAGGCAATATTTTGACGGATTTGGATAGAGAGATCATGATTTTCGATAAAAAGTCCGTTTAGCAGCCAAACAGGGTGGTTGTAGTATTGCGCAATTTTGTTCCAATCAAGTTTTGTATTATCGCAACCCATCTCATCCCATACTTTATCCATCAAATACCAAATTTGTTCTAAATCATCCGTGATATTGGGATTTTGAGATTGGAGTAGATTTTGAATACTTTGGCGTTCATTGGGACTTAAATCTTTATTATCAAGTGCTATTTGCATTTATTTCTCCTTGTTTTTTCCTTGCTATGGGTAGATAAAATCATTTTATTTTCATCTTTTTGTTAAGTATTATACAGAAAAAGCCATTATTTACGATGAGATTTAGTCTGTAACAATTATTTTTTTGCGTATTTTAAAGCAATCTTGTATCTTAAAACTTTCATTAAAAAACACTCTGGGGAGGGCGCTCAAATATTTTTTGTGTTGGGGGTATAAAGTGCCTTTTCTGGTAGTTGTAGCTGTTTTGAATCCTGCATTTTTTAGGATTTGGAAATGTTTTTTGCTCACTTCTGCCACGCTTCCAAACGGATAGGCGAAGTGCTTTGGAATATACCCTAAATGAAGAGAAAACAAATCATTGCTCAAAGTGAGTTCAGAGATGATTTGGTCATCAGCAAGATTGTTAAAAATTGGGTGAGTATGGGTGTGATGCCCGATAGTAGTGATTTTGTTATTTAGCATGATTTTGATTTCTTCCCAACTCAGAGCCAAGGAGTCATAATCTCCGGGATTATAGAAAATCCCTAATTTTTCCATGATATTTCCGGCGTCTTGATAATTGCTTGAATTTGCAATGATAACTTCTCGGAATTTTAAAAATACCTCTTGTTTGGCTTGCAAGGTGTTTATATCTATGCTTTGTCCAAAAAAATCAACCCTGTGGTGAGTAAGCAAATAATCTTCAAGTCCAAACCACCACATATTATGCTCACGTTGCGGAAAAGAAGTGCATACATAGATACAAAATGGCACATCATGTTTGGCAAAAATAGGGTAACCAAATTCTAGATTGTCCTTATAACCATCATCAATGGTGATTATCAAAGATTTATCTTTGAGAGTATTTTTGCACAAATCTTCATATAAACTGTCTAATGAAATAAAGTTATACCCCTCTTTTCTGGCATGCACAATAAAATTTTCCAGAAATTCCGGGGAAACTTTCATGTTTTCATTGGCGGGGAGTTTATGGGGATTTAGAGGGGCAATGCGGTGAAGCATTAAAATAATTGCTTTGCCTTGATAGATTTTTTGAACCCGCCAAAAGTTAGAGAGTTTGTTGATGATTTGGCTTTTTAAACTCATGTCTTCCTCTTAAATATTATTTTTGATTGCTTTGATTGTGATGACGACTTGGTAATCATTGTCTTCTTGTAGCAACTCTTCTTCTGTAAGTTCTTCCGCAGCAATTCCTTGAAGTTCTCCCATGGCGCTTAAAACATTGCCATAAGCCTTGACTTCAATATTTTTTTCTCCAAATACTTCTCCAAAGGCTTTTTGCATGCCCATATCCGTAAATCGATGATAATCTCCCCAACGATCATAATCATACCGACTGATTTGGATAAGTCCTGCTACACTAACAAGGGCTACTCCATTTTGTTTTAACATAGAGTGAATGGTTTGTATGGCTTTTTTATATTCATCAATAAAATTAAGCGTGAAGGTGCAAATAAAGCAATCCAGATAATCTTTGGGGAGGGTATCTTTTTCTCTAAGATCCCCAATAATTGTAGCTTTTGGATTATCGGATGTGTAATGGAGTATTTCGTATTTATTCACTTGCCCCCCCCCCATCTGATTGTATAAGTTGATTCTGCAATTTCACATACAATTCCGCGAATACATGAGGTGTGCTTGCTTAAAAAAATATCTGTATAAAATCTATCTATAGGCGTACCCCTATCAAGTCCAAAGATTTTTGAAACAGGCTTTGTGCTTCTTAGATTATGCCATTTAGGCTTATTAAAAAGGCGATTATAAGGTTTTCTAAGGGCATGGTAGAGTTTTTTACATATTCTAAAGGGCAGTTTAAGAAGTGGGGGCATTAAGGATCTCCTTGTAATTTTGGATATATTGTTTTGCAATTTTTTGCGCATTGAATGTGGTCAGTACTTTTTTTCTGCCTTCTTGGGAGAGACTTTGATAGGCTTGCGGATCTAATCCCAGCACCCACTCTATCCCTCTAGCCAAATCCAATGGATCAAAAGCTTTAGCAAGGTAGCCGGTTTTTTGATGATCAATAATATCTTTAAGCCCGCTTGTGTCAAAACACACTACCGGAGTCCCACAAGATAAGCTCTCACTGGCTGTTTGTCCAAAAGATTCACAAAGACTTGGAGTTACCATGACATCAGCCGCGCTATAAACAAGCCTGAGACTTATATCATCTTGAAGATGCCCCAAATAATGAGTTTGGATTCCACTAACATCCGGGGTCTCTCCATTCTCATCCCCACTTGCTCCAAAAATCACAAGCTTGAGACGATCTTTGTTTTTCAAGAATTTCAAGGCTTCTTTAAGTTCAAAATAACCTTTGCGTGCCAGGCTTGTCGCACTTAGTGCCCCAAAGGCGATGATTTTTTGGGATTGGTGGAGTTTGAGAATATCTCGGGCGCTATCTTTGGGGATAGGGCAATAAATATTTGTGTCAATGGGGTTAGGAAGATTGATGATTTTTTTATCTTTGAGAAGGGCAGATTCTTTGGCGCATTGTGTTATCCAACGACTTAAGCCATTAATGGTGAGGTTGAGTTTGGAATAAGTTTTTGCTTTTTTAGCAAAAATCCAAAAACTCAAATCAAATTTAAAATGAGATTTTAAAAAAGGGCATTTTTGGCAATGGGTTTGGGCTTGGTTGCAATGAGGATAAACGACATGACAACCTCCTGTATAGGCATTGCTGTCATGCAAACTCCAAAGTAGGGGGGCTTTTATTTTTTTCAAATCTTTAATGTTTAAAAATCCATTATTAATCCAATGCAAATGGACAATATCAGGTTGGAGATGATTAATGGTCTTGATAAGATGAGGGTTGGGGATGAAATCTGTTGAGAATATATCTTGATGGCGTTTGGGATAAAATATTAACGGAATCCTACAAAGGGCAGGGCGTGCTTTTTGCATGATTTTTTGGGATGTTGTTTTAGCAAGTCTCAAAACACTTTTGTAATCAGTGCTTTTTTCTTGGACAAGCATGAGGGATTCAATGGATTCATTTGGATGGGCATTTGCTTGATCAAGGAGTGCAAGATGAAGTCTTAGCGCTGCTCTCCCTGCCCCGCCAAAATCTTGAGATACTAAATGGAGGATTTTCATTTTTGGTTTATCTCAAGTAAGGGGGTTGGTATTGGGCAAAAGGTAACTCAAGATTGACATAATAAGGCATATGCCCTGTTTGCTCACTGATAGGAGGAGGGGTCATATAATCTCCATATAACCGACTCAAATAGGTTTCATAGTTGTTAGGAGCACGGAATTGAGTATCTTCAAAATCCAGCATAACATAGGGGATAAAGTCTTTTTTGAAATGGATAGCATCCGGGTAGTTGGACAATACAAAAGGGCTTGCTATAATTTCTGAATCATCAAAGTCGTATTTTTGACTCAAATTTTCTATCTTGTGTTTGAAATGATCCAAAACAGGCTGAAACAACAAATGAGATCGGGTATTGAGTATAATTTGCTTGATTTGTTTGATAGGGAATTTATTCCTGTTTGAAGCAATGGGTTTCCAGTATTTTTCATATCTTCGACCCCCTAATTTCATCAAAGTCTCAAAATGTTTTTTGGCTTCTTGTATATGATTTCCTCCTCCATCAAGGATAAAAATATCAATCCCAATCCCTCCTTTATAATTGACCTTGTTTTGTGCAATAGTGGATTCAATCACGGTCGTATTTATGTCTTCAAGTTTCGCAAAATTCCAAATATAATGGGGTGTTTTGTCCCAATGTTTGAAAATAAATTTTTTGTCAAATACATGATGAGTGTTATTTAAAGAGTCTTGTTGATCTAGGGCTATGAGTTTCTCATAATCACTTCTTGGCATATAAAAATCCATATCATCATCCCATGGAATAAAACCTTTATGTCTGGCTGCTCCAAGTGTAGTCCCACAAGACATGAAATATCTAAGGTTGTATTTTTCACAAACTCTTTTGAATTCTTTGGCGACTTCTAGAGTTTTGCTTTGTATTTGCTTGAGAAGATGTTTATCCATTGGATATTTCCTTTATTTGATGAGTTTATTTTGTATCGCTTCAAGATCAAAAATGCTATTTTTTGCTCTTGAATTGAGTGAGTGGAATATATCTTCTATGTCTTTGGGGGTGATGCCATAGTCTTTGAAATCTGTTTTGACATGAAGTTGTTCGAAAAGATTTTTTATATCTTTTTGATAAGGAGAAAGGATATTTTTTGGGTTGCCCTCAGGGAGATTATCTAATAAAAAAGGGATACTAAAGCTGCAAGCAATGCCATGAGGGATATTTTTTTGCATTGTAATAGGGTAGCTTATTGCATGAGCCAAAGCTGTTTGAGTAGCACAAAATGCCAGCCCTGCAAAAATGCTTGCAAGGCTGATTTGCTCTCTTAAATAAAGGGAGTCCGGATTATCAAGAAGTTTGGGCAGGTTTTCTAAAATAAGTTGTATGCCTTTGAGGGCATTATTTGTAGAGATGGGATTTGCATTTTTGTTCCAAATAGATTCTATACAATGGGATAGGGCATCCAGAGAAGTAGCAATGGTAATATCTCTAGGGAGTGTGAGCATGAGATGAGAATCATAAAAAGCTTTTTTGCAATAAAGATTTTCATGGTGTAAGGAATATTTTTTTTGATCTTTTTTATCCCAAATAGTTGCCCAAGGAGTAAGCTCAGAGCTTGTACCTGCAGTTGTTGGAAAGGCAAAAACATCAATAGGGGATTTGTTTGGTTTGGGGATGAGGAGATTGTTTTGAATTTGCAAGGATCTTGCAATGCTTAGGGCTTTTGCACAATCAATCACACTCCCCCCACCGAGTGCGATAATACAATCAATAGAATCTGTAGCCCCTTCCAGAGTGTTAAAAAACTGAATTTGAGGATTTGGAGCGATATGATGGAGAACTTTTTTGAGTTTATGATTGAGGATACCCTTTATTTTATCGACAATCCCTCTTTTTTGAAATCCATCTGAAGTAACCAGCAGAATATTTTGAGATTTTATTTTTGAGATTTCTTCTAAATATTCAATGCCAAATTCAATTTGGACAGGGTTGTAAAAATTAAAATTCATTTGCCATTCTCTTGAAGAAAATTTTGCAATCTCTCTTTGACTTCATAGGGTTTAATTTTTGGACGTCCAAGATCTTTTTTGCTCCCTTTTTGGATTGATAAATAAATAAAAGTAGCTCCGGTTTTTTCATCACAATTAATAAAATCAACTAAGGCATTTTTAAAATCTTCTAAATTATTGGCATAAAAGACTTTTTTGTAGCCACAATTATAGGCAATTTGAGCCAGATTGCAAATAAAAGAGAGACTAAATTGACCCCCTGTAGAATCATGGCTTTGATTGTCCAAACAAATATGGCAAAAGTTTCCTTTTGCGTAATAGGCATTTGTGCTCATATTTCCCATTCGCATGAGTAAGGCTGAGTCTCCATCAATGGCTATGACTTTTTTATCATTTTCAAGAGAGACTCCCAGTCCAAACGAAGAGATACATCCCATAGACCCAACCATATAGAGATAATTTTGGCTATCATTTATTTCATAAAGCTCTCTGCCTGTTTTGCCGGTGGTTGCCAAGACAATGAGATTTTTGTTGTTGAGGGAATCTATGACTTCCAATGCCTCCAGTCTTTGGGGTAGAGTAGGTTTGGTCGGTTTTTGTATAAAGTATTTTTCTCCAATTTGGTGAAAATGAGGTGCTTGCAAACTAACAGAGTCAAAAGTGTCTTTACAAACAATGAAAAAGAAGCTTTTGTTTTGATTGATAATCTCTTCGGCTTGGGCTACTTGTTTGGCGGCTATATTTATATCCGGACTTAAAAAATCATAATCAATTTGACAAGTTTTTAAAATTTTATCTGTGATAGTGCCCAAGAGTTCATGTTGAGGTTCATCGCAAATACCTTGCTGCCCTCTTAAAGAAACGAAGCCAAGAATAGGGATTTTGAAAGTATAATTGAGACTTGTAAGAGGAGAGAGCGCATTTGAAAGACCGCTATTTTGCATAAGCACAACACCTGTTTGTTTGGAATTCAGGCTGATTCCGGAAGCAATGGCTACCCCATCACCTTCGTTGTTAGCCATAATAAAGGCATTTTCATTGATAGCGTAGTTGATAAGGGGATTGAGAAAAGAGCAGGGCACGCCGCTAAAAGTAACAAAACGATGTTGTTTGAGGATCTCTCCAAAATCTTTAGTGTTGAGCATATGTTTCCTTTGGGTGATGTGTGAGACATTGTATAAGTCTCAAGCCGGCTTGTTTTTTGTGAGATTGAGTGCAAATTGAAAACTTTATTTTTGGAGTCATTTTATTTTGTCCCCGGAATGAGATTTAGAATTTCTTTAATGTCCATACATTTATCTTCAATTTCTTTGCTTCTATCAAATTTCAAGATTCCCTCAGCGACATTTTTCATCGCCGGGTATGCAGAACGCAACAAATGGTTTGCATAAATGATGATATTCCCTCCGGCTTCTCCTAACTCTTTAGCTGTGATCTCATTGAAACTTGTAGGCACTAAAACAACGGGGGTATGAGCATCATATGCTCTAAAAATTTTGAGAAATTCAAAAATTTCATTGGGATTTTTTTGACGTGAATGGATCATAATCCCATCCGCCCCTGCTTGTATATATGCTTTTGCCCTTATAAAGGCATCCTCAATGCCTTTTTCTAAAATAAGGCTTTCAATACGAGCGATAATCATAAAATCTGATGTGACTTGAGATTTTTTGCCACTGCTGATTTTGAGGCAAAAATTTTCTATGCTATCTTGTTGTTGGGCAACTTCATTGCCAAAAAGAGAGTTTTTCTTCAAGCCAATTTTGTCTTCGATAATAACAGCGCTTACGCCTGTGCGTTCAAGAGATTTTATTGTGAAGACAAAATGTTCGATTTTGCCCCCTGTGTCAGCATCATAAATCAAAGGCTTTGTGGTTACTTCAAAAATCTCATTAATAGTGGTGAGTCTTGATGTGAGATCAACAGCTTCAATATCGGGTTTTCCTCTGCTTGTAGAATCTGTAAGTGAGCTTGACCAAATCCCATCAAATTCAATTTTGCCATTACCCTCCCCATTGGGTTGTGCATAGGCATTTTGGACAATTAGAGCTGAGATGGCATTGTGGGCTTCCAGAAAACGTAAGGGCTTTTTGGCTTGAATGAGTCTTCTTAGGAGAGACAATCTTGCATTGGTGCTAATGCCAATAGCTCTGGCATTTTCATTAAGCAAACTGGAGGAAATACCCGGAGTATAAGTGGGTTCTATAAGTTTGCCCTTGCCTAATTCTTTAAGAATATCAATAACATTTTGTCTTGTTTTTTCTTGAGGACCGCTTTTCCAATCATCGCCATGGACAACAAAATCAGGTTTAAGTTTGCGGATATTTTCTTCGTAACTTAGGGTTGTTTGGGGGATAACTTCACAGACATATATAAGTGTTTGTATGATTTCCTTTCTTTGTTCATAGTTCATATAAGGGAGTCTTTTGTAAGAGGCAATTGCTTCATCTGTTAGTAGTCCTACGATTACTTTTCCATAACTTGAGGCTATCTTTAGAATATTGATATGTCCCGGATGGATAAGATCCCCACTCATTCCAACATAGACGATTTTTGATGTTTCCATTTTTAACCTTTTTTAGTTTTTAGTTTTTTGTAAATTGGCAAAAATATTTTATAAAGACCTATGCTTTTGAGAAAAGGAATTATCAAATCGGCTCTATAAGAATAAAAAGCCTTTTGATAATTTTTGGCTAGAGTCTTAGAGTATAGAATATTTTTTATAAGTTTGGGACAAAAATCCGGGATTAGTTCTTGATTTTGCCAAAACGGATTGACCCCACAATGTTCTCCTCTCCCATCATGACCAACATTAACCGATAGAGGCTTGATAGGGTAGAGGGTGTAGCGATTGGTTTTAAACATGTTAAAACATATCATCACATCAGCATGTTTTTTGTTGTTCTCTAATGTGTCTTTTAAGATAGGAAGCATATGTGTTGAAATAGCATTAAAGGCTTTGATTTGTTTTTTGTCTTTGATAAATTCTTCCACACCTTTTAACTCCCAATCAATGCTTTCATATCTATCCTTCCACATACCTGTTCCCCATGGTGAAAACATCTTTAAGAGAAAAACATCATAAGGATAATTTTTGGGGATTATTTTTTTGTTATCATAATGAACGCTAGAAGTGATAGATATAATTTCTTGATTATCTTTGTAGAGTTCCAGGGCTTGGTTCATATATTCCAGAAACTTATTAGAGACCAAAATATCATCTTCAAATGAAATGAGTCTTTCGTATTTGGAAAAAATATAATCTGTAGCCTCTTTTCCTGAGTTAAAACTACCTTTGTTAGATTGCCAAAATATCCCTTCCACACTTTTAAACAAAGATGTATGGCTTAAGGTATTGATATAATCTCTGACTTCTTTGATAGCTTTTTGATGTTCCAGCTTATAGGGCGCATCAGATACAATAAAGACATCTGTATGTCTTGCCAATGAATTTTTTGCCAATGACTCTATGGCATTCTTGAGGCAATCAAGGCGATCATAAACCATTATCATTACAGGAGCAAGATTTTCCATATGATTTTACTTACCTTCTTGTTGGATATAGTGATAAAATTTTATCTAAATTATATGAAATATTCTACATTAGTGAATACACAACAAAAGCTTGCAAGACAAAATGATTTAATAAGTCTTCTAATAAATTATATATAAATTTTAATTTATATAAAAAGTGGATTATATTTTTATTTATAATTTATTTTATGATTTCTTAATCTCTTAAACCTCTCACTCATATTCAAATGTTCTTGAATAACCACTTTTGTAGGGATTTTATAATTAGGGAGATAATTTTTGCAATAATCCCTGATTAACTTCTTTAACCCCAGCTTATCATTGGGATTTAGTTTATGCGTATCTACTACAAGGGCAACACTAATACTTTGTCCTGTAAGGATATGAGGTTCTCCATAAACAAGACAATCTTGAATACCTTCTATTTGAGTAATGATATTTTCAATTTCTTGAGGAAAAACTTTTTCTCCCCCTACATTAATAATTTCTTGAGTGCGTCCTATGATTTTAAGATATTCTTCTCCATTTTCTATCATAGTCTCTACTTTATCCCCTGTGCAAAACCAACCATCTTGAAATACGCAATTATCTGCATTAAGATAGCCTAGAGTCTGTGTTTTTGATTTGAGCCATAATTCATTGTTGATGATTTTGTATTGCGTGGAGGAAGTGTCTAGTTGGATAAAGCCTTCTTTTGTTTTTGAGTTTTTTGTTTTAATCGCATTGGTTTCGCTTGTTCCAAAGCTTTGCTTAAACCTCACATGAGGCAAAGCAGTTTTAAGATTTTTAAGCACTGAGTGGGGCATGGGTTCAGAGCCATAAACCACAAGCTTCAAAGATCCCAGATTATAATAGTTTTGGGATTGGCTAAGCAATAGTAATTGTAAAAATGAAGGAGAAGCGGGCAAAATTTCTACTTTGTGTGTTTGGATAAGTTCGCATATTGCTTGAGGAGTCCTACTTGTAGGGATACTCAATGTCCCTCCAATGGCAAATTGATTGAACAAAACATCTATACCGGCAATATGGTTGATGAGGAATACTCCGGCTGTGTTGGTTGGATGGAAAGATTTTTGTTTATAAACTTCAAGCATAGCATCCAGGTGATGTAAGATGGCTTTGGGCTTGCCTGTGCTTCCGGAGCTAAAGATAATAAGCCCGCTTGAATGATTTGCTTTTAAAATGTTGAGTAAAGATAAAGAAGAGTGGGAGGTATTGGCTTTGGAATAAGGCGTGATTTGTCCATTTTGTAAAAGATATTCTACTCCAAAGCTTTGGAGATAGTGATCGAAATTATTGGGCAACAAAGGAGCGATAATGCATTTTTTGGCGATCAGAGCAAGAAAGGTCGCAATACCCATAAAACTATAATCACCTATAAGGGCAAGTATGCTTTGATCCGGAATTTGTAAGTTTTTAGATATATCAATGGCTTGTTCAAGGAGATGATCGTAAGTATATTTTTGGTTGTTCTCAATGAGGGCAATGTGATTTTTGTTTGCAATAAAACGTTGGAAAAATGGATGCCAATTTTTTAGGAGACCTTGCATAAAAGATCCCCAAAATAATCTTCACAATTTTGAAGAGGATCATTTATGCCCCCCCCCCCTCAGTTTTTAAGCGTATTTTTTTAAACCTCTCACTCATATTCAAATGTTCTTGAATAACCACTTTTGTAGGGATTTTATAATTAGGGAGATAATTTTTGCAATAATCCCTGATTAACTTCTTTAACCCCAGCTTATCATTGGGATTTAGTTTATGCGTATCTACTACAAGGGCAACACTAATACTTTGTCCTGTAAGGATATGAGGTTCTCCATAAACAAGACAATCTTGAATACCTTCTATTTGAGTAATGATATTTTCAATTTCTTGAGGAAAAACTTTTTCTCCCCCTACATTAATAATTTCTTGAGTGCGTCCTATGATTTTAAGATATTCTTCTCCATTTTCTATCATAGTCTCTACTTTATCCCCTGTGCAAAACCAACCATCTTGAAATACGCAATTATCTGCATTAAGATAGCCTAGAGTCTGTGTTTTTGATTTGAGCCATAATTCATTGTTGATGATTTTGTATTCCAGATTGGGATCATTGAGGGCAATGAAATTTTCTTTTGATTTTGTTTGGGTGATCCCTATCTCTGAAGCTCCAAATGTTTGATGAAAACGGACTTTTGGTAAGGCAATTTTGAGACGTTTAAGTAGGCTGTCAGGCATTATTTCTGTGCCATAGGTGATGAGTTTGAGTGAGCTTAGGTCGTATTTTTTGTGGCATTGATTGAGTAAGAATAGATTGAGGAATGATGGTGAGGCAGGCAAAATAGAAATTTGGTATTCGCAAATGGCTTGGGCAATCCCATCGACATTTTTGCGATCTTTTGGGATAAAGGCACAACCCCCTATGGCTAGAGATTGTAGCATGGTGTTAATCCCCCCGATATGATCAAAGAGCAAAAACAAGAGCATGCAAATGGATTTGGGTTTTTTGGATAAATAAGGGGCTAAAAGATTGTCTAAGTGATGTAAGATGGCTTTGGGCTTGCCTGTGCTTCCGGAGCTAAAGAGGATAAGCCCGCTTGAATGACTTGCCTTGAGATTGAGGATAAGGGGGTGTTTGCCGGATGGGTTTTGGGCTTGGAAGATATGATTTTGGCAGATATAATCAACCTGTCCTTCTTGGAGTTTCATAGGGAGGGTTGGGTCTTGGGAGAGCGGGATGAGAATCATTTGAGATTGCACACAGGCTAAAAATAAAGCAATATTTTCTAGGCTAAAGTCCCCAAGAATTCCTATGCAAGATCCCTTTGGTATGGAGGATAATTTTTTTTCAAAATCTTGCATACTCAAGAGAAGATCGCCATAAGTATAGGTTTTTTCTTCTGTGATTAGGGCATTTGAATTGGGGTCAAAAGAATAGAGCTTTTGGATAAAACGATGTCCGAGATTATCCATGGACACCCCCAAGATAGAGAACTTGCCCGGTAATAAAATCACTTTTTTCATCTATAAAAAACTCAATCCCATGGAGCACATCTTCAAATGTCCCAAACCTCTTGATGGCTTGGGCATTGAGTAGGGCGTCCATTTTTTCTTTGGGAACATTTTTGATGAGATCAGTAGGCACCGGTGTAGGACCTATAGCATTTATGGTGATATGAAATTGGGCTAATTCTTTTGAACAAATTTCAGTGAGATTGACAATAGCTGCTTTGGATGCCCCATAAATGGCTTCTCCTTCCAGTCTCAAAGGAGTCGCGACACTAGCAAAATTGACAATACGAAAATGAGGAATTTGCCCTTGTTTTTTGATAATAGAACAAGTCGCACTCATAATTTTGGCACATTCTCTGATAAACAAAAAACTTCCAAACACATTTGTAGCAAAAATATTTTGCAAGGTTTTATAGGGGCTTAGGAGAATGTGATTCATTGAAGCTATCCCTGCATTGTTGAGGAGAATATCAATTTTTCCAAATTCTTTTTTGATAGTCTTGATCATAGAGATAACATTTTTTTCATCGCTGACATCCAGACTAAAATGTCGGTAATTGGGGTGATTGATGCTAGATTCTCCTCGAGAGCAACCACAAACAATATAGCCTTTTTGCAAATAATAATCACTCAAATCTTTCCCGATACCTTTTCTGGAGCCTGTAATGACTAAGACTTTTTGATTTGTCATTGGGGATTCTTTTGTGAGACAGATTCTAAGATATACTCACTTAGACTTTGGACATCTCTAAAGGGTGAGTTTCTCTGACTCATTGCTTTTTCATCTGCCAAAGTAATGCTGATATTGAGTTCATCATCAAGCAATGTTTCTAAATCAGAGATTAAAGACACTAAAGCCAGGGAGTCCAGATTGCCGCCTTCTCCATAGATTTTGGTTTGTTCATGAGGGGTTTTTAAGGCTTGATTTTCTAATTCATCGCTTAAGTTTTGCAGACTTTTGTAGATGAGATTTTGGATTTTTTCTTTCATGGTTGATTCCTTATTTTTTGATAAAAGCGTAATTAAAAATATTGCTTGTTTGATAGCCATATTTGAAATGCATATTTTTGACACGAGGATTTTTGATCTTATCTACCCACAAAAAAATATGAGTGATGTGAGAATGGAGCATTTTTGTATAATATTGCTCTATTAACTCAATAAGACTAAAAGAATCTGTGCCCAAATTCGCAAGAAAATTAAAATGACTTGTTTTTTCTTTAAGCGTATAAATTAGGTAGGCTGCGATTTGATTGTGGCTATTTTTGATGAGGATTTGTTGGTTTTGGATATAAGATAAAAGCATTTTTTTATCAGGAAAATGATCAAATCTTTTATCAAAATTTTGATATAAACTTTGGTATAAAAACTCCATATCATCCTCTGTTGGATAGAGAATATTTTGGAGTTTTGCAAGTTTGGTTTTGAGTTTTAGTTTATGGGTGGCTAGGGTTATTTTTTCATAAATGGCTTTTTGATAAAAATATTTTTGTATAATATTACTGAGTTCAGGGGGCATTTGACCTTTTTGGATAATCTCCAGGCAGATAGACTCCGGGGGGAGTGTTTGCAAAATTTCATCTAAATCACAAAGATCATCAGAGATAAAATATAAAGAGCTAAACCCATCTTTTGGTAACAAAAAAACCAGGCTTTTAGCGCTTTTTTGAGCATAGACATCCTGATGGACAGGGGTGAAATAATTACTATAGGAGCTATGGGAAAATTCTTTTTGCCAATGTTGGATAATACGGGGTTGTGTAAGTTTCATGCACAACTCTTATCAAAAAAATTATCATAGAAGATAGGAGAATCCCAAATCTTAAGTTTCTCTAGCCCCCCCCCCCCATTGCTGCTTAAGAAGCATATAAATATTGTCTTTGCACAAAAATAGTGATGGAGATTCTGAAAATGGGGCATTAATAGAATAGGATTCAATAATATATTGTCTGTGCGATAGAAAAATTTTAGGTTTAGGTATGACTCCATTGGCATCCATGCTTCTTAGAAATGCACTGATTTTGGGTCTTTCCCAATGAATGTCCAAAATGCCATTGTTGGGCAATTGTTTTGAAGTATGCATTTGGAATGGGAGATGAGGCATGGGGGAGCTTATCAAAGTATTATTTAAAAGATTTTCTCTGATTTCTCTAAAAGCTTCCACTCCTAACTCCATGAGTATTTTAATCAGCCTTAAGCTTGTCATTTCCGGGGTGAGGGAAATTTGTTTTTGAATAATAATATCCCCACTATCTAAGGTATTTGTAGCGATATGCCAAGTAATGCCGGCTAATTTATCTTGGTTGTAGATACTCCAAATAGGGGCATTGACTCCTTTATGTAGGGGAAGTAGAGCATTGTGAAAATTAATAATTTTAAAATAAGGTTTTGAAAGGATATCTTGAGGGAAGATATAATTATTATTTGCGCTGATTATAAGAGTTTTTTCAGAGATATTTGAGAGAAATTGTGTGATTTTTGTTGGGCAATCATAGGCATGATAAGGGATATAGTGTTTTTGACAAAATTGCTTGATCATGCATAGAGCATGAGGTTTATAAGAAATAACTTCAAGGGAAGGCTTTTTATCTAATAAAATTTTTAGAATTTCAAGGGCAATGTTCCCACCCCCTATAATCAAAATCTTTTCAAAAAACATCATGCAGCTTTTTGAAAAAGGCAGGACTCTAAGAGTATGCCGGGATTATATTCCTCTAGCCCCCCCCCCCATTGTTTAATTGCAGGAGTTTTGATATATATAAAATTTTTTAATCCATCGGGTATAAAACCTTCTATTTTATACATATTCATCGCCTTTGTATTGTGAGTATCACACCATAGATAAACAAATTCTATAGCAAAATTGTTTAATTTTTGATAAAAACATCGCCATATTTCTATCAAACTTTCTTTACCTCCATAATTGGCAATATAGTTGATATACACTCCCTTCCCGCGATGTTCAAAGATAAGGTAACTTATAATTTTATTATTTTTGTATAGAGATAAAATATTGCCATTTTTTATCCAATTTTGGATTGTTTCAAGATGAGGGAAGTGATCGAAATAGATATTGAAATCTTTTTGTATAAGGGCTTGAATTTCTTTGGCATCCAAAGGGGGCGGGTTGTAGAAAGAAGTTTTTAAGAAGGGGTGGTATAGCTTTTTTTTGAGACGCGCGTAAAGGGCTTTTTTCTCCAAAAACTCAAAGGAAATATCTTCTTGTTTTTGTAGAATTTCTATACATAAAGTTTGCTTATTTTCCAGATAAAAAAGAGTATTTTTGAGTTCTTCTAAATAATTGGTAAAAAAATAGAGTCTAAAAAATCCGGATTCTTTTTTAAGAATGATGATAGAATGAGGGGTAATTTTTACTTCATAAAATCTATTTTCATAAGTATAAAAATTTGTATAAGTTGGTTGTTTTTGGGCTTTGATAATAGAGATTTGAGAAATAATCTTATCTAAACCCATTGTAATGAAATTTTGCATACTCTAGCTTTGTGTTTTGATAATATTTTTGATAGCCATTCTATCAATTTTGCCATTTGCATTCAAGGGCAGAGCATCTAGTCGGATGTATCGTTGAGGATACATATATTTGGGGATTTTGTTCTTGAGATGACTGATAATTTCTTTTTTGTCAATTTTTTGATGGCTTTGATAGCATAAGATGATTTGATTATCTTCATACAAGGCACAGAGATTTTGCAAGGCTTTCATGTCTCCTAAAGCCATTTCAATTTCACCAAGTTCTATGCGGTAGCCATTATGTTTGATTTGATAGTCTTTGCGTCCTGCCAGGATGAGTTCTCCATAGGAGTTATACTGAGCAAGATCCCCTGTTTGATATACTTTGTCATAGTATTTGTTATGCAAGGGATTTTGGATAAAAACTTGAGTTGATTTTTGAGAGTTTTGGAAATATTGCAATGACAAGCAAGACCCGCGAATATAAATTTCGCCAATATGGTAGGGTTGGGTAATGAGATGGTTATGCTCATCAAGAAGGAATATTTGAGTGTTTTTGCAAGGTTTGCCTATAGGGATAGGTTGTGTGTCTTCAAAATCTCTATCTACCAAATAGTAAGCGCAAATATCTGTGATTTCACTAGGTCCATAGAGATTGCCAAAAATTGCATTTGGATAATGCTTCCTAAAATAATTCAAAACTCTTGGACTCATAGCTTCCCCGCCAAAAAAGATTCTCTCAAGCTTGGGGCGTATGGTTGAGAGTAGATCCAAATTAGCTATTTGAGTGAGGATGGAGGGCACCCAATAAATATAATTGATATTTTTTTCTTCAAGATATTGAAGGCTTTGGGCAGGGAATAAGAATTTTTCTTCAGGAATGAGTATGAGTTTATTGCCGATTGCAAATGTGGGGTAGATGTCAAAGAGAGATTTATCAAAATAAAAAGGTGATTGATTGCCTATAATATCTTCAGGTTTAGGTCTTATTTTTTCTTCACTCAAAATCCATTCAATATAATCAATAATGGATCGGTGAGAAACAACCACTCCCTTAGGAACTCCTGTTGAACCGGAAGTATTGATAATATAAGCCGGATCGGTATCAATAAGGTGTTGGTAATTGGTGATGGTATTAACAACAGGGGTTAAAAGATCTTCTATGATCAAAATATTTCTATCCTCAAATAATCCTTCTAACTTCTTTTTATTTTCTTCATCCGTAATTATCAAAGCAGGGGATATATTCTTCACAATAGCTTCGAGTCTTTCTTGAGGACTTTTAATATCTAAGGGCATATAAATATTCCCTGATAATAAAATCCCTGTAAGACTTATGAGTGCTTGAATATTTTTGGGAAGAAAGATAGCGATGACACTAGGGTGCTCAGGCAAGTGATTTTTGCTTAAATGAGTCGAAAGATTACAAGCAAGATGGTAAAAATCTTGGAAACTCATGGATTGATTGGCATCTATGAAGCCTATTTTATGGGGGTATTTTGCAAGGGTTATTTGTAAATACTCAATCACATTGATTTTCATCTAAGACCTGTTTATTTGATTTATTTTTTGCGCTATAAGGCTTTTTTATTTCAGTACTGAATGTGATTACCACGATGGCGCTTTTTAATTATTTTGATAAAATTTTCGTAATTATAGCACAACCGTGCTTAATACCCAACGGAGGTTTTACCCCCATCAAGGACAATATTTTGCCCTGTTATCCAACCGGAGCGCGCAGAAAGCAAGAATTCTACCAAATAAGATACATCTTGAGGTTTCCCTACTCCTAATGGAGGGGCCAAAAGAGTATCTTGGAGATGTTGGGTAGCGCGTGTTTGGATATTGCCTAATATAATAGAGTTTATCCTTACTTGGGGAGAGAGTTCGTGGGATAAACTCCTGCTTAAAGAGTCCAACCCCGCCTTGGAAGCAGCATAGACAGAAGTTCCTTTATAGCCTATTTTTGCGCTGATACTTGAGATGAGGATAACATTTTTGAGATGATTTTGATTGGGTTTTTTGAGCAAAGCAGCCATGATCTCACAACAAGAGAAAAGATTGATATTGAATGTCTCTAGGGCATAGGAATAATCAAAATGTTTGATAGAGCCAAAATTTGAATTTCCTGCGCAATGGACAAAGGATTCTATTATCCCCCCCCCCCCCTAAGAAATTCTGTAATTGTGGCTTAATAGTTGCTATTTGGTTGCAATCCAGGAGAAGTTTTTGATGGGGTTGTTTGGGATCTAATTGGGGTAAGATTTTATCGAGAGATTTTTCTTCTCTGCCGCAGAGAAGTAGGGGATAAGTTTTGGATAAAGTAGTGGCAATTTGAGTGCCAATATCCGAACTTGCTCCTGTCAAGAATACGTATTTCATAGGGCTGTCTTTTTTTCATAAATATAAGTTTTATCTAGAAAATCTCTAGGATAAGGGTATTCAAGCATGAAATCTATATTGTCTGAAATTGCTTGAGTGATGGTGTCAAAAGAAGTTTTTTCATCAACGATTTGGATTTGTGTTTTGCCGATTTTGGCTTCTTTGATGGCATGATAGCTATTGAGAGTTTTGTTGAGAGTGTCATCTTTAAAGGCTTCTACATTAGCATACCTCACAGGCAAAATAAAAGTCTCTTTTTTGATCGCATTTGGTAAAATTATATTCCCTTCAAAGTTTTTGTCATACCGGTAGGGGACTTCTAGCATTTTTTCTATATAATGAGAATAAGTGAAGCAATCACAAACTCTATTGCCAAAGAAGAGAAATTTAACGTGTTGTTTGTGGTGGAGTTTGTCAAAAACAGATCCTTTCCCGCAAGAGTGTTTGCCAATATCCAGAAGCGTGGTATCTTTGCCAATAAGCGCGCAAGACATGAGGGGATCTAGAGTGCGTTTGGCTTGTGGGAGTTTCCTAAAATATTCACTCAAAATTCCCATGGGGGATTTGGTGTGGCAAGGATCAAAATCTTCTTTAGCGCAAAAGCTAAAACTAAAAGTAGGGACGATCAAATTAGCCACATTTAATGAAGCAAAAATATCAAAAAGATGCCCCAGTAATTCTTGTTTTGACAATGCGGCATTGGGAATTCCAAAGCTTAGCTCAGAGTGGATAAATAAATAATCGCACTCTTGGGCTTTGATTTCCATTAGGGCTTGGGCAATGTCATTTTTGGTAATAGGGTTGTTCTGATGGGTAAATAAGATGAGATTGTTTTCTTCCATAGTTTTCCTTAAACGCTATAGCCACCATCAACAACAATTTGCTGACCGGTGATCCATCCGGATTGGAGCAAAAATGCCACCGCTTCTGCAATATCCTCTACTCTCCCTTCCCCTAAAGGGTATTTTTTAAGAACCCTTTCTTTGGTTTGTGAATCATAAATGATTTTTGCCATTTTGGTGTCAAATATAGTACCGGGCAAGATTGAATTGACTTTAATTTCAGGGGCAAGCTCTAAACTCAAGCTTTTCATATAAGCATCTAATCCTGCCTTAGTAGAAGCATAAAATCCATCTCCGGCCTCACATTTTTTGCTTGCAATACTTGAGATGAAGATGATATTCTTCAAGTATTTTTTTGTATTTTTTTTCAATAGAGCCTTGCAGATACTCATTGCAGAATAGAGGTTGACATTTGCACAAAAAAGCATTTCTTCATAACTGAATTTTTTCGCATAAGAAGCGTAGTTGATACCTGCACAATGGATAAAAGATTCAATTTCCATCTCTTGAAGTAGCAAATGTATTGATTTCTCAAGTGATGTAATGTCGTTGAGATCGGCTAAAAATATTTTGTGATTTTTGGGATTGTGTAGTGAGTTGCGTGTTGATTGAAGTCTGTTTGTGTCTCTGGCACATAAAATCAAATTGTGCTTAATGGAGAGTTTTTTTGCTATGGTTTGACCGATTCCGGAATTTGCCCCTGTGAGCAAAATATAGGAGTTCATTATCGTTTCTTTTGGATGAGTGCGACCAGATCACCTACAGTTTTGGCTGATTTGATTTCATTGGTATAAAGCACTATGCCGTATTCTTTATCCAAAAATGTAATCAGTGTAATGATGCTGAGACTATCCCAATCTTCAAAATCCTCTAATAAATCTTTATCATTGATAACATCAAGCTCTAGTATATCTTGCAGTTTTTTATAGATTTTTTCCATTTGTTACTCCTTGTTTTATGGGTTAAAATTAAAGAATTCGTTTTGTCCGATGACTTCAGCAGGGTTACCAAATGCGATGGAGTTATTTTTGATACGTTTAAAAACAACACTTGCCCCTGAAATTTTGCAGTTGTCGCCAATTTTTGATTTTGGGAAAAACATAGTTCCCATACCTGCATAGTTTCCATTCCCCATTGAGGTAAATCCTCCAAACCCACAGTGGGAATTGATGACGTTGAAATTTCCAATAACACAATCATGTCCTATTGCACAAAATCCATTGACGATATTACCAATACCTATTTTGACATTTGCGGCGATAGAATTAAATGGCGCTATAATATTGCCTTCCCCAATATTATGGGTATTGGTAACAAAAGCTTTTGGAGAAATCAAGTTATAAAACTTCACCCCTCTTTGTTTGAATAAATGATAAAGTCTATAACGTGCCAAAGGCATACCAATAGCAATAACAATATAATCATCTTCTTGAAAATCATAATCATCATAATGCCCTAAAAAAAACGACTCCAATCCATAAGGAGCTAAATCATTGCTTGTAGAAAGAAATCCTTTAAAAACAATACTTTTATCTGTAGCCATCACATCTGATAAATACTGATAACACTCACTCCCAAATCCTCCTGCTCCAATAAAAAAGATATTTTTCATCTCAAGCACTTCTTTTGGAAATATAAGAGGGATAACAAGGAGAAGTCATAGAGTTCATAAAAGAAGCTAAGCAAATAGAGGATCTGATAGCTTTGGCTTGTTCTTTGGATAAGGTCATCAAGATGATATAAGTAAAATAAGCAAAGGCTAAAGGAGGAATGAGTTTTACCTGCCCCCCCCCCGTTGAGATTTTTTAGTTTCAATGAGATCACAAATATCTTGAAGTGTTTGAGCGCTGCAGAGTTCATCAAGATTGATAAAAACACCATAGTGCTTTTGCGCGTATGACATAAGGGCGATCATTGCCAAACTATCCCATTCTTCAAAACAACAGAGTGCTTCATTAGGTTGCAAGGTTGGGATATCAAGCAATTCTTGAAGTTTGTCTGTAAGGGGCTGCATTTATTCCTCCATAGTGATGATATTAAGATAGGGGATTTTGTTGATATCCATGATAATCCCGGATAAAGTTAGCCCCACCCCAAACCCACCTAAACATAATTTTAGGGGCTGTGATTTTAGTTCTTCAGTGAGGTTGAAGCACAAATTTAAGGGGATAGTTATCCCACTTCCATTGCCAAAATTTTCTACAATATTATTAGGCATTTTTTCATAAGAGATTTTTAATTTATCCGCAAGCTTTTGAAGCATAAATTTATTGGGTTGGTGAAAAATATAATAATCAATCTCTTCTTTTTTGAGGTGAGCATCTTGGAGGAGTGATTCTACCATCTTTGGGACATATTCTTGGACGAAGCTAAACACTGAAGCCCCCTCCATCACCAAATTGTCCAAATTTCTGATATTGCCATCTTTGTCTTGAAAATCTTGGGAGCTTTTGGGATTGCTTGGAAGTTTGAACCCTCCTGCGGGGATGTGGATAGCGAGCGCATTTTCGCCAAAGGTTTTGTTATAGCAAAAAATCTCTTGTTTGCTTTCATCTTTTTGTGCAATTTTTTCTACAATAGTGATGCTGCCTCCATCGCCTACAAGCGGGTAGCTATTCCTGTCTCTTTTATTGACTTTTTTGCTTAAAATATCTGTATTGGCTATAGCTACTTTGTGGATATTGGGATTATCGAGCATAAAAAATGCTTGGAATAATCCATGTATAAAACCGGCGCAGCCTTGATTGAAGTCAAAACATAAAATATCTTTTTTTAACCCGACCTTATCTTGTATGATAGTTGAAGTTTGTGGGATGAGATAATCAGGAGATTGAGTAATATAAATAAAAGCATCAATTTCGTCGGGGTTGATGATTTTGTCTTCAAAAAGTTGCTTGAAGCCTTTGATGATAAAATCAGAAGCAAGTTGGTTTTCGCCGGAAATTCTGTGTTTATGATAACCCATCAATTCTTTGAGTATTTGAGATTTTTTAGGGGGAAAATTATAGTTTTTAATTTCATCATCAAAGTAGCTTTCATTTTTGGGCAAAATAGAAATAATAGAGGAGATTTTTTTGTTATAAAATCTGAAATTCATCTTTTGCTTTCCTCAACCAATTTGGCAATATCTGCAATGGTGTTGAAATAATGAGGCGTAATTTTACTCCCATCAATAGAGATTTGGAATTCTTTGTCTAAAGATGCCACCAAAGATACAATATCAAAAGAGTCAAATATCCCATCCTCAATAAATTGTGTATCTTCAGCAGGTTCAATATCTACCCTAAGTTCGCAGATGATTTGCTTGATTTTTTCTTCTGTTTTGTTCATGAGTTCTCCTTATTTGTGCCGATGACTTCTGCAGGGTTACCAAGGGCGATAGAGTTGGGTTTGAGTTGTTTGGATACGACTGAATTTGCCGAAATGATGCAGTTATGGGTAATGTTTGTTTTGGGCGTGAGGGTTACTTTGTGCGCGAGGAAATTCGAATCACCCACGCTTGCTCCCCCACCAAAAGAAACATAAGAGCTGATAAAATTATAATTCCCTACCTTGCAATCATGCCCTACTAAGGCATACATTCCAATGATATTGGCATTTCCTATCAGAGTATTTAAGCCAATGCCACTAAATGGCGCTATAATATTGCCTTCCCCAATATTATGGGTATTGGTAACAAAAGCTTTTGGAGAAATCAAGTTATAAAACTTCACCCCTCTTTGTTTGAATAAATGATAAAGTCTATAACGTGCCAAAGGCATACCAATAGCAATAACAATATAATCATCTTCTTGAAAATCATAATCATCATAATGCCCTAAAAAAAACGACTCCAATCCATAAGGAGCTAAATCATTGCTTGTAGAAAGAAATCCTTTAAAAACAATACTTTTATCTGTAGCCATCACATCTGATAAATACTGATAACACTCACTCCCAAATCCTCCTGCTCCAATAAAAAAGATATTTTTCATCTCAAGCACTTCTTTTGGAAATATAAGAGGGATAACAAGGAGAAGTCATAGAGTTCATAAAAGAAGCTAAGCAAATAGAGGATCTGATAGCTTTGGCTTGTTCTTTGGATAAGGTCATCAAGATGATATAAGTAAAATAAGCAAAGGCTAAAGGAGGAATGAGTTTTACCTGCCCCCCCCCCCGTTGAGATTTTTGGCTTAAAAATTCTTCTTCAAGCTTGAGAATTTCTTTTTTGCGCTCCAGGATTCTTCTGGCAGGGATGCCAAAATAAACACCCCAAGATTTTGTCGGGCGACTCACCAGACTCAAAGCCCCCACACTTACCCCCTCTGCTAAGCTCCCCCCGGGCAATATGATAGAATTGCATCCCAGGAGAGAATATTTTCCCAGCACGATTGGTTTTGAGGTTATTCTCCTGTATTTTTCATCTACACAAGGACCCACAAGCCCATTTCCCAAAAAATCATCACTACTCCCAAGTATCTTAGAGTGGATACTCACAGAGGCAAAATCCTCAATATAAATCCCTTCTTCTTTGCACATGAGGACACTTCCTGTGCTGATATGAACATAATTGCCAATCTCAATATGACCTGAGAGGATAACAAAATCATCAATCCTTACATTGGATTTGATAGAAATATTTTGGGCTTGATAAATGCTTGCTTTTTTGCTTATAAGAACGTTTTTGCCTATGGATTTGAAGTTCAGGTTTTGTAATTCTTCTTGAGTATAAAAGCTGGTATTCATAGAGTGCCTAAAATTTTTTATTGCAATTATATCTTAAATGTTTAGAGATTGGAATAGATTTATTTTGTGGGATTTGATGATTTATTTTAGATTTAGCATTTTGTAGAGGGATTTGAGGGTATGAATAATCCCTAATTTTTTGAGTAGCTTGAAAAAGCGCATTTGGCTTATTTTTTGTTTTGTTTTTAGCATAGAAGTCATTTGCAAATAAGCCCCATCATAGTTTTTGAACCAATGTTGGTTTTTCCTTCGATTTGCGCCGGCTAAGTCTTGGGAAAAAATATGATCAAAAAATTCCATCAAATCCCGGAGTTTCTTATGCGGGTAGTTTTGATCATAAAAAACACGCTCTCTTAATATATCCATAAATAAAGTATCATTCTTATCAATTTCGATGATTTTTTGGACTAGGGCATCGAAATTTTTAAAATCATGGGCATTGATGAAGGCTTTTTTGTTTATGCCCCCCCCCCCATTGACTTATTGTAGTGTCTCCCCAATAAATAGGTATAGTTTGGGCTCCAAAAGCTTGGAGAATTTTTTCTGTAATGTAGCCGCTTGTAGAGGAATTTTCAAAAGCGATACTGAATTTGTAGTGTTTCATGAACTCATACTTGCTGCTTGAAAAATCACCCTTTAATATTGGCAATGCTCCTCCAATATTGTTGCGATAAGATCCTGCGCTATCGACTTGTTTATACAAACTTAAAAAATCAAAAAATTCCTCTCTTAAGCGGGAGCTATTAGAGTGAGAATAGATATAATTGCAGAATTTGTTTTTGTCTTTGAGGATTTTGTCTGTAAAATGATGTTTATTTATCGCTCTTTGGAGGTCTTTTTCATAGAGTAAAAATAAGGGGTATCGGATATATCTGTCTTCAAAATGCAGATGATTAAATCCAATGCCATAATCACAAATATTAAAATCAGGGCAGATATTTTCGCCTGTGAAAAAAATACGGATACAATCATATTTGGCATGTTCATATCCAAATACCGAATAAAGGACATAATCAGGGTCTTGACTTTCTACAATGTGATATTTTTCTGAAAGTTTTTGGACAAAATAATTTTCTTCGAACTTTTCACCCCTCCACCAATCAAGTATTTTTAGTTTTATAATCGGTTTCATTTTAGGAGTTGGATAATTTTGTCTTGTGCGTCTTGAGTAAGTCCAACATACAAGGGTAAGCATAAAATCCTGCTTGCTATGTCTTGGGAAATGGGGCAAGGGCAGCTTGAAGGGTTGAAGTTCAATGTATCCAAACTGGGATAAAAATATCTTCTGGGAAAGATACTTTCAAGATTGAGTCGCTCTAGGGCTTGTGTAAGCTTACCTTCATCTTCAAACAATATAGGGAAATAGTGGTAATTGTTGTTTGCATGAGGGTTGCATTCTTGCATACTATAAGTATCTTTTAAATGTCGGTAATAATATTCCCAAATTTTTTGTCTCTCTTGGAGAATGAAATCCATATCTTCTAAAATACACAATCCCATAGCAGCATGAAATTCACTATTTTTTGCATTGATACCTAATGTTTGAGGGTAGTTATTAAAAAGTCCGAAATTAATGATTTTTTTGGCTTCTTCAATCATGGCGCTATCATTACAAATAATAGCCCCTCCTTCAATAGTGTGGAAAAGCTTGGTTGCATGGAAACTAAGGGTAGCTACATCTCCATAGTGAAAAATACTTTTATTTTTATAGGTTACTCCAAAGGCATGGGCAGCATCATAAATGACTTTGAGATGGTGTTTTTGAGCGATATTTTCAATATTTTCTACATCACAAGGATTGCCAAAAACATGCACAGGCAAAATTGCCTTTGTTTGTGGGGTGATATGTGAGGGAAGAAGATCGCTGTGAAGGCAAAAGGTATTTTTGTCAATATCACAAAATCGAGTTTGGAGCTTCTCCCACAAAAGGGTGCTTGTTGTAGCTACAAAGCTAAAAGGAGTGGTGATGACTTCATCGCCACTTTTTAACCCCATAAGAGTATAAGCAATTTGGAGTGCAATAGTTCCATTATTGACAAACAATAGATTTTTTACATCTAAATAAGCGCATAACTTTTCCTCTAATTCTCTGCTTAGAGGTCCAAAATTGGTTAAGTGGTTTGTTTGCCAGATTCTATCAAGATACTTTTGATATTTTTTAGGATCAGGCAAATAAGGCTTATTGACATTGATAAGCATAAAATTCCTTCCATAGACTTTTGATAATCATAAAAATTCGCTATTGGTAACTTCTAAACTGAGCTTATTGAGTGTCCGATTAAAGCTATCATTTCTGCACAGTATCGGGCATTGCGCACAATTAATAGCATTATAGACTTCGCGAATTCTAGATCCTCTCCATATTTGCTCTAGCGTTTGTTTTGACAAATCCCCTAAAAAGTGCTTATCACTTTGTCTGAAATGCAAACATGCCCATACTTTGAAATCTGCACTAATGACTGTGGAAAAAAACATCCCATGACACTTATCATACCCGCGATAAGAAACATCACTCATTTCTTTGTATTTTTGGTAGCTTGCAACGATTTTGAAATCTTTGTCTTCGTATTTGGCGCGCAATTCCTCCAGTAAAGGCAAAATATCCAGAGTGTTGCCGGTAAAAGGTCTAAATTGCGCAAAATCTGCCCCTCTTTCTTTGACGAGTTGGACAAAAGACTCCATATCCCCTTGCGTAAGTTCTGAAGTCAAGAATCCCACTCCAAAACTGGTTTTGGAATTGAGTTCTTTTTTGATTTCGGAAAATAAGGCAATATTTTCAAGAGTCTTTTGAAAATGATGAGGCTTCATTCCGTGAATTTTTTCATACATTTCCGGACTCCCTGCATCCAGACTGATTCTAAAATATTCTAAATTGCTTGCGATAATCCTTGCTTTGTGCTCATCAAGATTCATTCCATGTGAATTCAATCCGATATTCATGCCGGCATTTTTGATAAGATGGATGGCGTATTCAAAATAAGGGCTAATGGTAGGTTCTCCTCCACCGGATAAAATGACGCCTTTATTGTCCAGGCTTTTGAGTCCTTCTACGATTGTTTCAACTTGTTGTTTGGATAGTTCTGCATTATTCTCATTATGACCACAACAACCCGGACATCGATGATTGCATTTGTTGGTCAAATCCAATTCTGTAACGATTAGTGTTTTGTGGGAATTAAAAAAATAGTCTATTTTATTGGTATATTGCAATATTTTTTCATCTGAATTAAAGTTATTTATTTTTTTTTGCATTTAGTTTTTTCCTATAGTTGTAGTTGGGTATAAGCTTGGGTTATTCAGTAATTTTATAAGGTATTCTCCATACCCGCTTTTTTTCAACTCTTGGGCTCTTTGGGTCAAAGCAGCTGCATCAATCCAGCCGTTATTATAAGCGATTTCTTCTATGCAAGCGATTTTATAGCCCTGTCGGTGTTCGATTGTTTGGACAAAACTACTTGCTTCTATAAGGCTATCATGCGTGCCTGTATCCAGCCAAGCAAATCCCCTCCCCAGAATCTCCACTTTAAGTTGAGATTGTTTGAGATAGGCAATATTGACATCTGTAATTTCAAGTTCTCCTCTTGAGGAGGGTTTGAGGGATTTGGCAATTTCAAGCACAGAATTATCATAAAAATACAATCCTGTTAAAGCAAGATTACTTTTGGGATTTTGCGGTTTTTCTTCTATGCCGGTGGCATTAAAATTTTTATCTAAGCTGACAATCCCAAATCTACCGGGATCTTTGACAAAATAACCAAAAACAATAGCCCCACCATTTTGAGGGGGAAGTTGAGAGGATTTTTGAAGAATTTGGCTAAAGCCTTGCCCATAAAAAATATTATCTCCCAGCACAAGACATACGCTATCATTGCCTACAAAATCTTTTCCTAATATAAAACTCTCAGCCAAGCCGTTGGGTTGAGGCTGCACACAATAGCTTATAGACATGCCAAGCCAAGCGCCATCGCCAAATATTTCTTGAAATTTTGCAGTATCTTTGGGTGTAGAGATAATAAGGACTTCACGAATTTTAGCAAGCATGAGGACTGAAAGAGGGTAGTAAATCATAGGTTTGTCATAGATAGGGAGAAGCTGTTTTGATACGGTAAGTGTCGTAGGATAAAGTCTGGTGCCCTTCCCACCTGCCAAAATAATGCCCTTCAAAAAAATCCTTCAGCTTCAAGTTTAATTTCATTTTATAAGATATTTTAACCTAAAGTTTTTAAGATTTATCTTAATGTTTTTACCTGTCTTTTAAGCTTGGCATTTAGTTTTTTGTAGAAGTTGAGTTTGAGAAAAAATAAGGGATTTTTACGGATATAAAATTTGATTTTACAGCTTAATTGATTCTTGCGATAAATATCAAGAATAGTTTTTGGGAGTTGGTTGAGAAACTCTTGATGGAATGGGGTTTGGGACAGATAATAAAACCACAAGTTTGACTTGGGGACATCAGGGTATTTCCATGGCTTTTTATCCCCATCATAATGAAGTTGTATGGGTTCCAGCCTGGCTTGATTGATCTGGTCTTGGGAATAAAAATGAGGGATCAATTTTTCCCATTTCTCTCCATATCTTTCCCATGCGCTGTGGCTAATCATATGCCTTAAACTCAGAGATTGGATATAAGGATAACAAATAATATTTAGCACATCTTGCTCGGCAAGAACAAGTTTATGTGCATTTTTGAATGTATAATCAAGGAATTTTTGCTCTATATTATCTTGGCGTATTTGTTTGAGATTAGCGATGAAATACCCTCCTCCTATGCCATTTTGAACAGCTTGAAATTCTTCTTGCGAAAACTTTTTATACCCTTCTTTCCAGCCTGTAAGCGGGAAAATATCTTTAGGGTTGTTGGATCTAATACCGGCTAAATAGTATTTTTGATGCCCATCCGGTGCTAAAAAACTCTCACTAATATCATTAAGAAAAACAACATCTACATCACTAATAATAATTTTGTCATATTGAGGAAAGAATCTTGAAGCAACAAGTTTATAAAATACTTCTTTGCTGAAGTGATTTTTGGAGATTATTTTATCCCATAAGTCATCAAAAAGATTTTTTGTATGGATAAATTCCAAATAAGAAAAATTAAAAGCTGAAATGATTTGTTGGAGTTTTTGAATTTGTTCTTGAGAAATATCATTATGCAAGACATAGAGTCTATATTCTATCTGCCCCCCCCCCCCACTGAAATATTTTTAGCATTTTTCAGGAGTGAATAAAAAGCTATAGCCGCCGGGATTACATAATGAGTGTCGAAACAAAACATAATAGGGATAATGTGTTTTTTATCCATAAATAATAACCTTTTGAATTTCAAGATTTAAAGAGATTTTATAAAAATCTTCATTAATGCAAGATAAAAATACATAGAAGATAAAAACGACCCTATAGCCAAACTATAGAGTCTAAGAGAAGATATGCCAAAGATATGTGAAGTTAAATCAATTATTCAACTTCTGCATCAATGACATCATCATCTTTCTTACTATTTGCAGATCCACTTGGATTGTTAGTATTTTGGGCGTTATTTTCTTTGGCATACATTGCTTCTGCTAACTTATGACTTGCTTCTGTTAAGGCTTTGAGTTTTGTGTCAATTTCTTCTTTTGAGGCATTTTCATTTTTTAATGTTTCTTTGAGATCATCAAGGGCTTTTTGGATTTTTTCCACTTCGCTTGCTTCAAGTTTGTCTTTAAGTTCTGCCAGACTCTTTTCAGTTTGATATACCAGGGAATCAGCTTGGTTTCTGGATTCAATAGCTTCTTTTCTCTTGGCATCTTCTTCTTTGTGGAGCTCAGCATCTTTGACCATTTTTTCTATTTCGCTATCAGAGAGACCACTTGAACCGGAGATTTTGATCTCTTGAGATTTACCACTTGCTTTATCTTTTGCTGAAACAGTAAGGATACCATTGGCATCAATATCAAAAGTAACTTCAATTTGAGGCACTCCTCTGGGAGCAGCCGGAATCCCTGTAAGATCGAATTTTCCTAATGATTTATTATCTCTGGCAAGTTCTCTTTCTCCTTGTAAAACATGGATAGATACAGCAGGTTGGTTATCTTCAGCTGTTGAGAAGACTTGGGCTTTTTTGGCCGGAATAGTTGTGCCTCTTTCAATCACCTTTGTCATCACACCTCCAAGTGTCTCAATCCCCAAACTCAAAGGAGTAACATCAAGCAATAAGACATCTTTGACATCTCCTTTAAGCACCCCACCTTGGATAGCTGCTCCAATAGCAACAACTTCATCAGGATTCACAGATTTGTTGAGTTCTTTGCCTATGAAATCTTTGACTCTTTGTTGGACTTTTGGAATACGTGTAGAACCACCTACCATGACAACTTCAGAGATGTCGGTCTTGCTCAAATTAGCATCTTTAATAACAAAATCAATTTTTTTGATTGTCTCATCGATGAGATCATCAATTAAACTTTCAAATTTAGCGCGAGTAAGCTTTTTGACTAAGTGCTTAGGACCGCTGGCATCAGCAGTGATAAAGGGTAGATTGATTTCAGTTTCTTGGGCAGAACTCAACTCTTTCTTGGCATTTTCAGCCCCATCTTTGAGTCTTTGGAGTGCCATGACATCTGATTTGATGTCAATACCTGTGTCATCTTTGAATTCTTTGGCAGCCCAATCAATGATCCTATTATCAAAATCATCTCCACCTAAAAATGCATCCCCGCCGGTTGCTAATACCTCTACGACATTATCCCCTGTTTCAAGCACAGTTACATCAAAAGTCCCCCCACCTAAATCATAAACCATGATTTTTTCAGATTCTTTTTTGTCAAGTCCATAAGCAAGAGCAGCTGAGGTAGGCTCATTGATGATCCTCAATACATTAAGCCCTGCAATAGTCCCTGCTTCTTTGGTTGCTTTTCTTTGGCTATCGTTGAAATACGCCGGCACGGTGATAACAGCCTCTGTAACTTCTTCACCCAAATAGGCCTGAGCATCTTCTTTGATCTTCATTAAAATCTTTGCAGAAATTTCTTGGGGAGTATAGACTTTATCAGCAATTTCTATTGCACAAGCCCCATTTCTATCAACAATTTTGTAGGGGAGTCTTTTTTCTGCTTCTTTTGCTTTGTCTTCATTAAACATCAAGCCCATGATTCTTTTGATAGAATAAATAGTTTTTTGCGGGTTGGTAATTGCTTGTCTTTTAGCAGGTTCCCCAACCAAAATTTCCCCTTTGTCTGTGAAAGCAACAATTGAAGGAGTGGTATTTTTACCCTCTTTATTGGCGATAATTTTTGCTTCGTTGCCTTCATAAACTGCCATTGCAGAGTTAGTTGTTCCTAAGTCAATTCCTATTACTTTTGCCATTTTTTTATCCTTTGTGTTGAATTTAATTTTTTGCGATACTTACCATTGCCGGTCTAAGCACTCTTTCTTTGTATTTATAGCCTTTTTGCAAAACCTGAACAATATCACCATCCTCTTTTTGATCAGAGGGGACTTGCATGATTGCATCATGGATATTTGGATCAAATTTTTCATCACATTTGATCGCCTCAATCCCATGCTTGGCTAATACTTTATGCAAATTTTCAATTGTCAGTTCCAATCCTTGTGCAATCGCTTCGCTTGATTGCGCGTCTTTGGCACTCTCAAGAGCTTTTTCAAGTGTGTCTAAGATAGGCAATAAATCACGCGCTATTTTCTCATAAGCATATTCAAGCGCTTGATATTTGTCTCTTTCAAGACGTTTTTTGGTATTTTCAAAATCCGCATGGACACGGACATAATTTTCTTGTAATTCTTGATACTTCTTTTGATAATCCTCCTGTTCCAGGGTATTTTCTTGTTCTTGGTTTTGTGTTTGATCGTCTTGTTGGGCGATATCTTTTTCTTCTGTTTGGGTAGAATCATTTTCCATTTTTACTCCTTATTTTGGGTTTATGAAGCGATTTCTTCATAAAAATTTGCATAATTTTTATCTAATTTCCCTACACAAAACATTCTCGCATTTTTTTCTTGTAGCTTAATGTCTTGCATGATGCCAATATTGCCTTGAGGGATGGTTTTTTCGAAATAAATTCCTTTATCCAGTTTGTCAAAAATTTTCCCTTCTATAATTTCAAAAAATAATTTTTGAAATTCTTGGTATTCCAACATGAAACTCAAGAATTTTATGCCGGAATAATGTAATTTTGGAGTTTGTGTCGCTTTTTCCAATTTTTTGACTAAACTCATTGCGCAAACTTGATAAGCTATCTTCTTGATATCTTCTATTTCTAACCCTATGAGTTCTTTTACAAACCTCTCTATAGAATGATTAAAGGGCAGGGCAATTTGATCATCTTCAAAAACGAGAATCAAGAATTGATTGTCGTGATTGAGGACATCTTTGAGGGTTTGGGTGTTTTTTTCTTTGATAATGCCAAAAATACCATTTTCTTGACAGGCTTTTTGAAATTTTTGGATATTGGTTTGCAAGCATGTATCTTGATAATGGATTTTATTTCTCCAATAGTTTTTGAGCGCTATGTAAGTAGGGATTCTGCCACTACTAATATGAGTTTGCATCAAAATACCTTCATCCGAGAGAACTTTGAAGTAATTCCTTATGGTTGCCGAAGAGATTTTGATACTCAAAGACATTTTTAGAGATTCTGAACCAATGGGTTCTTGAGATTCGATATATCTTTGAATGATTTTATCTAAAAGCAAATCTTTTTTACGATTCATAGCTAAAACCTTAATCCTGAAAAATTGTTTGTCTTATTATACCAAAAAAAGTAAATAGAATTAGCATTCATATAAAAATATTGCTAAAAAATATCAAACTTTAGTCATTTGATATAAACTTATATAAGTTAATAAACTAAATATTCTTAATGTCATTTCTTGAAATATCTGTAACAAAGACTTTATCATGAATGTAATTGTTTGGTTTTGGCAATAAAACATGATAGAATATATTTTATGAATATACATATAAAAAATATCGATCAAAATCTGATCAATGAAATTAGTAGCATATCCTTAGCAATGTTTAGGAAAAGTTTTTTTGGTGTTTTTCATGGGTCTATATCTGCAAGAATATCTCAAAATCGTTTTTTGATCAACAAAAAAGACGCCATATTTGATAGGATAAATAATGATTCTCTGATTATGCTCCATGATAAAGAAGATTATCGTTGGCAAGAAGCAAGCATAGATTCTTTTATCCATTCAAATATCTATCAAAGTCTCACAGAAGCTCGTTTTGCTGTTTATGCTATGCCTCCTTATAGCGTAGCTTATTCTCTTAAGCATAGCGTTTTGTTGCCTAAGGATTATTTTGGGTATCGTTTTTTGGGGAAACAGATTGATATTTTTGATCCAAAAGATTATGATAGTTGGTATGAGAGAGCAGATATTGATATTTTGAGGTATTTTAAACAATCCAAAAAGAATTTTATTTTTATCAGAGGCTATGGTATTTATGCCTATCACAGAGATCTGCATGCTTTAGCAAAAATTATTGCTTTGATTGAGAATAGTTGCAAGGTTTTGTATCTGGGTGGTATGCTTGATGCGGGTTATATTAATGAGGGAAGATTTGATATAGGTTGATATGAGGGAAAAAAATTTTAATAAAATTCTAAGGTTTTATTACCTTAGAATTTTAAAATAGTTTTTAAAGTTTATCTGCATTTTGGGCCAGATATTGTGCTACACCATCGTGAGTAGCTTTCATACCTTTATCGCCTTTTCTCCATCCTGCAGGGCACACTTCGCCATTTTCTTCAAAAAACAAGAGAGCATCAACCATACGGATCATTTCATCAATATTTCTTCCTAATGGAAGATCATTAATAACAGCATGACGAACAATTTGGTTTTTGTCAATCAGAAAAGAACCTCTTAGGGCTACTGCTCCTTCAAAAAGCACATCATAATCTCTGGAAATTTGTTTTGTAATATCTGCTACCATTGGAAAAGTTACATTTCCAATACCGCCTTGATTTACAGGAGTATTTTTCCAAGCAAAATGCACGACTTCCGTATCTGTAGATACACCAATTACATTAAAACCTTTTGCTTGAAAATCTTTGACACGGTGATCAAAAGCAATGATTTCAGAGGGACATACAAATGTAAAATCTTTTGGCCAGAAAAATATAATAGCGCCATTTTTGCCTAAATTTTTTGAAAGTTCAAAATTTTCTACAATTTGATTATTGCCTAATACTGCGGCTGCTTTGAAATCAGGGGCTTTTTTTGTTACTAACATTCTAATTCTCCTTGATGAATTTTAAAATCTAAAATTTTGATAACGAATAATAATTATCATTTGTTCATGATAACAATTGAAAGTTAATTGATGCCCAACATTGATAAAATAGAGTTTTCATTTTTGGGTCATATTTATAAAAAGGTGCTACAATCTCAAAAAATTTAAATACAAGGTGAGTTTATGAAAAATGAGTTTCTTTTTACCTCCGAATCTGTAACAGAAGGTCATCCGGATAAAATGGCTGATCAAATCAGCGATGCAGTTTTAGACTATATTATAGGAAGAGATAAAAATGCCAGAGTTGCTTGTGAAACTCTTGTTTCAAATGGGTTTTGCGTCATTGCAGGAGAGTTGAAGACATCTGTATATGCTCCTATGCAAGAAATTGCAAGGGAAGTGATCAAAAGTATTGGCTATACAGATGCTTTGTATGGTTTTGATTATCGCAGTGCGGCTGTTTTGAATGGGATTGGAGAACAAAGTCCGGATATTAATCAGGGCGTTGATCGTGCTGATGGTGAGATAGGTGCAGGAGATCAGGGTCTGATGTTTGGCTATGCTTGTAAAGAGACTTCTACTTTGATGCCTTTGCCCATTTGGTTAGCCCACCAATTAACAGAAGGACTTGCCCAAAGAAGAAAAGATGGCACACTTCCGTTTTTACGTCCTGATGGTAAGTCTCAAGTAACTGTAAAATATGTTGATGGCAAACCTGTTTGTATCGATACGATAGTGATTTCTACCCAACATTCTCCGGAAGTGGAACAAAAGCATTTAAGAGAAGCGGTGATAGAAGAAATTGTGCATAAAATTCTACCTAAAGAATACCTCAATGATAACATCAAATATCATGTTAATCCTACAGGGAAATTTGTGATTGGTGGTCCACAAGGCGATGCAGGTTTGACAGGACGAAAGATTATTGTAGATACTTATGGGGGAAGTTGCCCACATGGTGGAGGTGCTTTTAGCGGAAAAGATCCCAGTAAGGTCGATAGAAGCGCAGCTTATGCGGCTAGATATGTTGCTAAGAACTTGGTTAGCGCAGGGGTATGCCAGAGAGCTACAGTCCAGTTAGCCTATGCTATTGGTGTAGTAGAGCCTGTTTCTATCTATGTTGATGCGCATGGAAGTTCAAAATTTGAAGATTCGCAGATTGAAGCTTGTGTCCGAAAAGTATTCCGATTGACTCCTAGGGGGATTATAGAAAGTTTGGATTTATTGCGTCCTATTTATAGAAAAACATCTGCTTATGGTCATTTTGGAAGAGAGTTGCCTGAATTTAGTTGGGAAAAAACAGACAAAATAAGTGAAATAAAAGAGTTTTTTGGCATCCGTTAATAATTAATTGTTCAAAAGCTTGACATGCTAAAGATTAAAAATTAACAAAATAATGTAGTTTTATGTTATAAAAATAACTTACTAAATAATGATGGATGCTTGTATTTTTAAGATATTTTATGGATTATGTTTTTGAAATCAATGGTTATCTTAATAAAATAATATTCATGATGAAGATAATTTTGTAAATACAAGTATTTGCCTATTTTTCTATAACTTTAATTTTATAAGAATAAATGAAATGGGATTATTTTTTATATACTTTGAATTATATGGTAAAATATAGATATTATATTTTTTAGCTTTTATTGTTTTTAGTTCAATGATAAAAATATTTTAGAATAAGGTTATGATTGATAATCTAAAAAGATATTATTTTTTTAATAATGTAAAGAATACAATATTTAGAAGCTATGAAATTGAAAAACTGGCAATATTTAAAAATACTAAAAAAATATTCTGCAAATCTTAAAATAACGATGTTGGTAATTTTGTTACGTATTTTGGCATTCTAATCAAAGAAAAATATAAAAATATAAATAATATATTTATATATGCAGAATGAATATAGAGATAAATGGTTTGAAAAATATCGTTTTAAGTGTTTTAAATGTAATTTTTATGTATAATCAACGTTTTATTTATGAGATTAACAAAACAATATTAAGGAGTTTGGTTGATGCAACAGACGCTTTCAATTATTAAACCTGATGGGGTTAAAAAGGGAGTTATAGGCAAGATCATTGATCGTTTTGAGAGCAATGGTTTAAGGGTTGCTGCAATTAAAAAAGTTCAACTTTCAAGTTTTGATGCGCAAGCTTTTTATGGCGTGCACCAACAGAGATCTTTTTTTAATGATTTGGTGAAGTTTATGACAAGTGGTCCTGTTGTTGTAATAGTGCTTGAAGGTGAAAATGCAGTCCTGAAAAATCGAGAATTAATGGGATCTACTAATCCAAAAGAGGCAAAGACAGGGACTATTCGAGCAGATTTTGCAGAAAGTATTGACGCAAATGCTGTTCATGGTAGTGATTGCTTAGAAAATGCAAAAATGGAAATCGAATTTTTCTTTTCAAAAAGGGAAATTTGTTAGTTTTTAGATGAAGATAGAAATGAGAAAAATAACCCAAGTCCCAAAAAGTTTTTGTATGGAAAATCAAGGGCTTAGGCTTGAGGGTGAAATTTATCGCAAATCCTCAAATCTGTTTCTTATGGATGCTTATTTGAAGGGTTCTTTAGAATTAATTTGTGATCGTAGTGGTGATGCTTTTATAAAAAATTTTGACGAATCTTTGGTTTTGTATATTTCAGATGGTATATGGAATATACAAAACCAAAGATTAAAACCTGATGATTTTGATGTCATTGAGTTTTTTGATGGTTTTATTGATATGGGATATATCTTGGAAAGTGAAATAGAATCTATTAAGGCAGATTATCACACCAAAGATTAAATTATAAGGAGTATAAAATGGCAGTTCCGGATAGACGAGTGAGTAAAACAAGAGCGGCAAAAAGAAGGACGCATTATAAAGTAACATTGGCACGCCCTGTTCGAGATAAAGATGGAAGTTGGAAAATGCCTCATCACATCAACAAATTTACAGGTTCTTATAAATAATTATTTTTTTAAGAATTTTAACTAAGAATGTAAATCTTAGTATTTCAAATTACAAGAAGAAGTTATGTTAAAAATAGTGATTGATGCTATGGGTGCAGATAATGGTGTTTCGCCTATTGTTGATGGAGTAAGAAAAGCTTTAGATAATAAGAATTTTCAAGCTATACTTGTTGGGAATGAGGAACTCATAAAGCCGCTTATTTCAAAAGATATAGCAAGTAAAGTTCAGATTGTTCATTGTTTGGATTATATCAAAATGGAAGAATCTGCGTCGGTGGCAGCAAAGAGAAAAGATTCCTCAATATACCAAGGGATGGAGCTTGTTAGGAATTCTCAAGCAGATGCTATTGTTTCAGCAGGTCATAGTGGGGCTACTATGAGTCTAGCGACCTTGAGGGTTGGGAGGATTGAGGGTGTTTCACGACCGGCTATTTGCACATTAATGCCCACAATTGCTTCACATCCCAGCATGATTTTAGACGCAGGAGCAAACACTGATTGCAAACCTGAATATTTGGTAGATTTTGCAATTATGGGTTATGAGTATGCTAAAAGTGTGATGGGCTATCCATCTCCTCGCATAGGTCTTTTGGCAAATGGGGAAGAAGATTCTAAGGGGAATGACTTGACCAAAGAAGCCTTTAAAAGTTTAAAATCTTATGAATTTTTTAAGGGTAATGTCGAGAGTAATGATATTTTTAATGGCAGTATTGACGTGGTTGTTTGTGATGGTTTTAGTGGAAATATTGTTTTAAAAGCAAGTGAAGGAGTAGCTATTGCAATCAATTCAATTCTTAAAAAAGAAATTAAGTCTTCTATGTTGAGAATTTTGGGTGGTTTGTTGTTGAAGGGGGCATTTTATAATCTCAAAAAGAAAATGGATTATGCTGAATACGGAGGTGCTCCGTTGCTGGGAGTTAATAAAACTGTGATTATTAGTCATGGCAAAAGTAATGACAGGGCTATAGAGTGTGCTATTTATCAGGCTATTAAAGCTATAGAGGCAGATGTTTGTGAAAAAATAACTCAAGCCTTTAGCCATAAGGGAAAGTGATGGAAAGATATGCTTCTTTAAAGTCAATTGCTTCTTATGTTCCCAAAAGATGTGTTAAAAATGCAGATTTTGAAAAGATTTTAGATACAAGTGATACATGGATACAAAAGCGCACGGGGATTTTGGAGCGTTATTTTGCTTCTGATGATCAAAATAGTAGCGATTTGGGTGCAGAGGCAGGTAGGATAGCTTTGGAGCGTTCGGGGTTGCAAACTAAAGATATTGATTTGGTAATGGTAGCAACCTTAAGCCCGGATTATTTAGGCATGCCTTCTACTGCTTGTTTAATCAGTGCGAAATTGGGTATTAGAGATAGACCGGCTTTTGATATTACCACAGCTTGCACAGGTTTTATTTATTTGCTTTCATTGGCAAAAGCGTTTATCCTGTCAGGGACTTATGAGCATATTCTTATTATTGGAGCAGAAAAAGTGAGCAGTGTGCTTGATTTTGAGGATAGAAGCACTTGTGTATTGTTTGGTGATGGGGCAGGAGCAGCTGTTGTGAGCGCTAGTTGTGATAAGAAAAATTCTATTGTAGATGTTCATATTTCTTCAGATGGGACTTATTGTGATTTGTTATCTACGCCGCGAGTTGTTAGGCAAAGTCATTTTTTAAAACAAAGTTCTCTGAGCCCATATTTACAAATGAAGGGAAATGAAACATTTAAATTAGGGGTGAAGACATTAGCAAATGATGTTGAAAAGATTATGAAAAAAAACAATGTTTCCTCTGAAGATATTGATTTTTTTATTCCTCATCAAGCCAATCTTAGAATAATTTCCGCAGTAGGCGAACAACTTAATTTTTCTTCAGAGCAAGTAGTCATCACTGTTCAAAAATATGGAAATACTTCTGCGGCAAGTATCCCTATGGCAATGAATGATATTTATGAAAGTGGGAAACTTAAAAATGGTGATCTGATGCTTTTAGATGCTTTTGGAGGAGGAGTTACTTGGGGTTCAGCATTGCTATATTTTGGGGGGTAAGAGGTGCTGTGCAGATCGGACAAAATTGGTTCAAATTATGAGTTTTTTTCTATTTTTTCACAAGATAATCGCTATCGCTTTGTATTGGAGAGAACTTGGGATACTCACAAACCTAAGATTGCTTTGATCACATTGAGTCCTGAAAATGCTAATTCTGATTATTGGGATAGCACATTGTTGGTGTGCAAAGAATTTGCCATGATGCTTGAAGATGGTAAATATGGTGGTTTGTATTTATTGAATCTTTATCCTTATATCACTTCCAAAACTACAGATTTGATTGAATATAATGGGGAGATGTTTGAAAAAAATATTGCTTATATCAGGCATTGCGTTAAAAATAGTGAGAAAGTTTTTTGCGCTTGGGGGGATAATGTTTTTAGAAGAGCAGGTAAATTAAAGCAACACACACAATTAGCTTCAAAACTTTTGATGAGTATACAAGATTATCAATACAAAATCTATTGTTTTGGTGTTTTAAAAAGTTCTCATCCTTGTCATGTCATTCCGAAAGATGGGGGTAATTTACTTTGGCGATTTTTACAAGATTTAAAAAATGGATCTTCATTAAAAAAATATCTCTACAAAGGTTTAAAAGATTTTTCATAATTTTTTTTAATTTCTAAGATTTCCCCAAGCGTGTCTTGAAGGTTTTTGTTATAAATTTTATGAAAATATTTTGTTTTTTTATAGACCTTGTCATAATATTTGACAATAAGGATTTCAGCGATTTTGTATAAATCTTGATGATTCCACAAAATAAGAATTTCATCAAAAAGATTTTTTGTAAGATAGGGCTTAATTTTTCCCATAGCCCATAGAAATTCACTTTCAGGGATATTTTTATAGAGCTTCAAAATCCTTTCAATGCGTGAGGTGATATCGGCTTCAATGAGAATATTTGCTTGATTGTGATAGGCATTCATTAGAGTTTTGGGTATGGTAATAGAGCCAAGTTTTTGTGATTCTGCTTCAATAAACAAAATGGGTTGATTGATTTTTTGACGTAATTCTTCAAAGAGCATATTTTCAAACATCTTTTGTGTGGGTTGTTTCCCGATTTTGAAAGTTGCCATTCCTCCAAAGCTTGATCCATAATGTTTGGCTAAAGATTCTAAGTCAATACTGCATGGATTTAAGGACTGAATAATTTCACTTTTTCCACAACCTGTAGGACCACAAAGAGCGATAAAAGAATGTTTTAAGGGTGAAGAGAAATAGCTTAGCACTTCATTGCGATAACCTTTATAACCATTTTCTAATTTTTGAGTATGGAAACCTATATGTTGAAAAATGATTTGCATGGATTGGCTTCTTTTGCCTCCTCTTGCACAATAAATAAGAAGTTTATTTTTATGATTGAGTATTGCGTGGAGGGATTTATCCTCAGGAATGTTTTCTAGCATTTTTGCAATATTTTTACAAGCAATGCTTGCTCCTAAAATTTTAGCCTTTAAGGGAGAATCTTTGTATAAAGTCCCAATTTGAGCATACTCTTGATTGTCAAAAACAGCCAAATTAATAGCATGAGGAATATGAGAGTATTCATATTCTTGGGGCGTTCTAACATCAATGATATAATCGAATTTTTTATCTCTCTCTTTATTTATCATCATAAATGATATTGCCTTTCATGAATAACCACCAACTCAAAGCCCTTGCTTGGTTGAGTTTATCATAAAGTTTTTTGACTTCTTGGTCGTCATGTTCTTGGGGTTTGGAATCATTGATATACTCAATACCTTCTTGGGGAGTGGCAATAAAACGATGGGTTGCGACAGCAAAATACCCTAAGGCATATCTATTGTTGTCAAACTTTAGGGCATGATTATTGCTAAAAAGAGGTTTTCCAAAACCGGCATATTTGAAACCCTTTGGAGATACGAGTTCTACAATAGTGGGGGCAATATCAATATGAGAGCCAATATTGGCTAATTGTTTGGGGGTAAGTACAGGAGAATAAAGGATTAGGGGAATGGAATTGGTAATTCTATTGTCTCTGTGGGCAGAGGGATACATTCTATCAAAATGATCCCCTGTGATGATGAATAGTGATTGTGGGCATGCTTTTGAGACTTCTTGGACAAAACGGGTAACTTGTTTATCATACCACCACATGTGCCCTAATATATTTGCATTGACGCTGCTGTTAGGAAAATGTGTGTCTAGAAATTTTTGGATTTTATCTAAGGGGACATTGAAATATTTCAAATTGACATCATAAGGAGGGTGATAAGAAGTAGTCATAATCATATTAAATGTGGGTTTGGTAGCTTCTAGAGTATTTTGTTTTATGTAATCAAATAAAATATTATCATAAACTCCCCATAGATTCTCATAAGGTTTTGGATAAGGTTTGTTTTTGGCATAATTTAAAATATTAGTATTGTATAGAATTTGATTGAATCCTTCTTGGGCAGTATATCTATCAAGTTTTTGCCAAACTCCTGATCCCCCATAATAAAATCTTGTATCATAGTCTAGTTGTTTCAAAATACCTCCAATAGCCGTAGGGAAGAGAGGTAAATGTCCAAGCATGGTATTGAGTGGGATATCTGTTTGAAAAAGCCCTGTAATCTGGACATCAAGACTTTTAATAGTCATAGGAGCATTTTGTAAAAAATTTTGCATTTTGAAACCATGTTGGTTATCTATCAAAGATTTTAGCCCTGAACTCAAGTCAATACTATCAAATAAGGGATCAAAAGAGTATTCGCTTAAACTCTCTGAGACAATATAAAAAATATGTTTGATTTGAGTATGGGATGTGTTTGTACTTGTATGGCTGAGTAATTGATACAAATTTAAGGGGGGTTTAGTGTCTTCAGGGAGATTAAAAAATTCTTTAGCGCTTTGTAGAGGGGATTTTTGATAAAAATCACTAAAATGAGAGTTTGCAATTTTTTTATAATCTCGATAAACAAGATAAATATCTCTAAAAGCTCCTGGGGTAATTTTTCTTAAAAAAGAATCTTGTGCAGGTTGTATGTGTTGATCTAATGAAATACCTTTGAAGCCAAAATGTGAATTTATAAGAGTAGTAATAAGTCCTGCAAAAATGATAAATAAGCAAAGGTTAGCTGTTTTCGTGTAGCCAAAAATAGCTTTTTTTGCAATTAGCCAATCAAAAAAAGTAATCATTTTTGAATATAAATAAAAGCAAAATAGGCTAGCCAAGATTAAAAATATAATTTTTAATGTGATGTAATAATCCCCACTTAAGCCCGTCTTGAAGATGGCTTTTTGATCATCAAATATAATACCTAATAAATTACCGTTAAAACTATCGTTATAGATGCTATAGAAGACCATATTAGCAATGCCTAGAAAAATACAAATGACAAATATGAACCTTGCATAAAAAGAAAGGATATGTTTTTGAAAACGACTCAAAATCAAGACAAATCCCAGCAAAAAATAAATAATGCCTATTCCGGCAACGGCTCGATTATCATATTTTGATCCATCAATAAGGACTTGCAAAATTTCTTGAAAGCCCACATTTTCTCCCATTGCATGATGAGCGATACCTATATAAAGAATAAAGGCTATACGGATACATATAAATAAAATAATTAAAAGAAATATGAAGCCTATAGAGTCAAGCAGTGTGCGAATTACTTTCATTTTTCTTGAACCTTTTGAGTGATAAGATGAGGATGCATATAATGGAGAGTATCCATGTGGGGGCATCAATAAAGTAATCAAACAGATTTTTGGAATCCATGATTTGCAATCCATAGCTTAAAAGACATATCAAATAAATAATACCTAATATTTTATGGATAAAATATCCTAAAATACAAATGAGACAACATATAATGATGATGAAATAAGGATTTTGATAATAAATATTGAGAGGGATTAAATTCAATACGCTTAAATAAACAATGAGTCCAAAGAAAAATATAAAAATAAATGCTTTTAAATTTAATAAATTTATCCGATGCGTTTTGAGATTTTCGAATATAATTACTAAGCTTAAGGTAAATAAAAAAACACTCATTTCACCCACAAAACTGTAGGTTAGAATATTGATTGAGAGATTTTTAATAGGGATATTTACAACAATACCGGCTAGTATCATTAAAGCGATATTGGTTGGGCGGGAGATTTTTGCTAAATGACCAAAGTATCCAAAAATTGCCATATATGCAATGGAAAATACATAAAAATTCATTTTTTTGTCCTCAAATAGGATCGGTTGAAACGAATATGGCGAATATTTTTTCTGTCATGAGTATAGACAATATCAATATTATCTCCATCTGTAATAGTAGTGGGATAACTTACCTCGCCATTAGAAGTGGTAGTATAGTCTAAATCCATTATTTTTTCAAAATTTGTAGCAGAAATCATTTTAGAAAGTGTTAAAGTGCCTCTTTGGAGTTTGGGATTTTTGTCTAAAGTATTATGAATCAAATAAATATCTTTATTGAAATTAATAAGATTAGCAGAATTATTATAGTTTTTGATATTTGTTTCTTGTGGGGAGAGGTATTTTTTACCTCCATGAGTACAGATTTGAGAAAACATTGTGTCATCATAGGCATGATGATTCCTAAAGATCACAAGACAATTTGTATTTGAGGTTGGGATTAGGCTTGGTTGAAGTTGTCTATGAAGATGATTAGGCTTGATAATAGAATCAAGATGACCCATAGAATTAAATTTTAAAATCAAAGCGTATTTATCTGCAAGCTCATGGTAAATAGGCAAATAAAATCCTCCATCACTTGTTTGAACAGGTATGGTGCGGACAAGATTGCTAATATTTAAAAAAGGGCTTAGGCGAAGGGTTTGTTGGTAGATAAACTTTTTATGAGACAAAAAGTTATCTACGTAGAGTTGATAAATTTTACTTGTCGCCCACCCTCCAATGCTTGTCCCTACAACAAATAAATAGATTCTATTTTTATTTTTATAAAGAACAGGATTTCCAAGTTTTTTAATATATTGCTTTGATTTTTTACTCAACTCTTCTCTGGAGAGCAGAACAAAAGGTTTGCTCCACAAATGTTTTTTGGCATTATAAATACTTCCATAGATTTTAACATCTTTACTGCCTTCTCGGCTCCCTGCAAAAAAGGCGCTGAGTAAATTTCCATTTTCAAGATAAGTAAGTGTTGCCGCATGGGCAAAAGGGACATTGGGAGGCATAGGAATATCTGTTTTTGTAAAATAGGGCTTTGTATAAGGAGTGGGAGTGAGTGCTATTTGAAAATTTATTTCATTGTGTTGTTTTTGGGATTGGAGATACAAAAACACCCCGCCCAAAAAAACAACTATCAGAATAAAATAAATTTTTTTTATCAAATCGGACTCCATTCAACCATAGTCCCATTGTTTAGAGGGATGAGATTATTTTGTATGAGTTTGATTTGAGTAGGGATCCAAGCATGCTTTCTTTGGAGTTTAATTTCTTTGGATTTTAAATTTGTGATATTATAAATTTGTTTTGCATTGTCGCTGACAAAAGCTTGAAGATTTTCAAGTTTGCCATGTTTTTCAAATAAATCTGCCAATGCGCATAAAATCATAGGTGCAGAAAAAATCCCTCCGGGAGCGTTGTCTTTGAGTTTGTTTTTTTCTAAATGAGGGGCGCTATCAGAACCAAAGCTTACTTTTGGATGGGCTTGTAGTGCAAGATTTAAAAGCATATCTCTATCTTTTGGAGTTTTGAGAATGGGTTTGCAGAAATGATGAGGTCTAAGCCCCGCCCCTAAAATATCATCAAGAGTCATAGTAATATGGTGTAATGTGAGGGTGGCATAAATATTTTCATAGGTTTCTAAAAGATCGATGCTTCGGTAATCACTCATATGCTCAATAATAATTTTAAGTTTTGGAAAAGTTTGCGCAATTTTAGCAAAAATTTTACCAAATTCATATTCCCTATCAAGACAAAAACCATTACTTTCGCCATGTATTGAGAGGATAAAACCTAATTTTTGAGCTATCTCAAATATTTTTAAGGTGCGTGGGGTGAGGATTTCATCTAATCCATTTTGGCTATTAGTTGTTGCGCCTTTGGGATAAAGTTTCAATATCTTTAGACCATTATTTCTAGCTAATACAAGCTCTTCTTCATCCAGGGTATCAGTAATATACAATGCTATGAATGGCATGAAATTTTTATCTTTTGAATTTTGGAGTATTTCTTGTTTGTATTGTAGAGCAAGTTTAGTGGTGGTAATGGGTGTTGTAAGGTTTGGCATTACTACAGCCCCACAAAATTGAGAAGTAGTAAAATCAATGATATTTTTAAGCATTTCACCTTCTCTTAAGTGTAAATGCATATCAAGGGGGTTGTGTAGGGTAATTTCTTGCATATAGCGATCCTTATTTTTTTGACACCAATTTTACTATATTCTATCTATTCATAAGCAAATCAAATACTAAAAGCTACTATAACTTAAATAGTAAGAATTATTTTTAACCAAATGTTAGAATATTATTATAATTATTTTGTGTCAAGTCCTTAAAGATCATCTTAAATATAAAAACAAAAAATAAATCCGGAACTTCATGGCTGTATCTATGTTTGGCGAGAGGGCAGAAGAATCGAACTCCTCAGCACTTAGACACCTAAGCGCTCTATAGGTTTGAAGCCTAAGACACACACCAGTTATGCTTGCCCTCCAACTTAATACAAAACTCAAAGCCATTATATTATAATTGTATCGTTTAAAATTATAATAAAAGGATTTTTTTGAGAGAGTTACGATCCCAACTCCCTAAAATAGATACGATTCTTAAAGAAAAAATATTCAAGAATCATCACCGAGACCTGCTTAAAAAAATTACGCAAGATTATATCCAAACCTTGCGTCAAACAATAATAAATTACGATCAAATTCCAAGCTATGAGGATATTCTTCAAAAAATATCTAAAATCTATAAACAAACCTTATCCCCAAGTCTTTATCCTATTATTAATGCCACAGGAGTGATTGCCCAGACAAATTTAGGGCGAAGTGTTTTTTCTCCCAAACTTCTTGAGGAGATTTTGCCTCTTTTATCCGAATATAATAATCTTGAATATGATATCCAAAAAGGAACTCGAGGGGAAAGGTATAAGCATATCAAAAATCTTGTTTGCGCTCTTTTTGAATGTGAAGATGTCCTTGTGGTCAATAATAATGCAAGCGCTGTACTGCTTATTATCAATACTTTTGCCAAAAATAAAGAAGTGATTATTTCACGTGGAGAGTTGATTGAGATTGGCGGGAGTTTTCGCATACCTGAAGTCATTGTTTGTGCGGGAGGAATTCTCAAAGAGGTTGGTAGCACTAACAAAACGCATTTAAAAGATTATAAAAATGCAATTACACATGAATCTGCCTTGATACTCAAAGCCCATAAGAGTAATTTCAAGCAAATTGGCTTTACTCAAGAGGTTTCTTTGGAGGAGTTGATTTTATTAGCCCAAGAAAATAACTTGATTGATTATTATGATGTAGGGAGTGGCTATATTACAGGGATTCCTAATATCTGCGAACCTTCTTTGATTGAAATTGCCAAACATAACCCTTCGCTTGTAAGTTTTAGCGGGGATAAATTACTGGGAGGTCCCCAAGCAGGAATTATTTTTGGCAAAAAAGATCTCATTGCAAAGCTTAAAGAAAATCATTTATTGCGCGCATTGCGTGTGGATAAATTTACGATTTTTGCATTACAGGCTACTTTTAGGGCTTATTTAGAAAATAAATTTGATGATATCCCTACGATTGCCATGCTCAATCAATCTCTAGAAACCTTGTTTCAAAAAGCTCAAGATCTCCTCAATCTTATTGAAAAAATACCTTATCTGAAATGTGAGGTGATCAATTTGTTTTCCAAGGCAGGAGGGGGAAGTTTGCCCGATAAAGAATTTCCTTCATGGGGGGTGAGTATTTCTCATAGTCGCCTAAAAGCTCAAATTCTAGGGGATAAAATTCGTCAAAAAGGGTTGATTGGCAGGATTCAAAATGAACAAATTTTGCTTGATATGCGATGCATACAAGCACATCATCTGGCCCAAATCTATAGAATTTTTATAGAAATAGGAAATTAAGATGGAAAATGATCTCATTGTCGGGCTGGGAGGTCATATTGATCATGGCAAAACAAGTCTTATCAAAGCCCTTAATGGTTTTGATGGAGATGAGAGATTAGAAGAGAAACAAAGGGGGATTACCTTAGATATTAGTTTTTCGAATCTTTATTTGCCCCCTGATCTTGATAATACTATAGGCAGAAATATTTCTTTTGTTGATGTTCCCGGACATGAGAAGTTGATTAAAAATATGATTGCCGGGGCTTTTGGAATTGATGTTTTTTTGCTTGTGATTGCTTGTGATGATGGGATAATGCCCCAAAGTGTTGAACATCTTCAAATTGCAGATATATTGGGTATTCAACAAGCTATTTGTGTAATAAGCAAGGCTGATTTAATGCCTAATCTTACTTCTTTTGAAGATTTGAAACAACGTATTCTTGATATGTTTAGCAAGCTCAAAAATACTAAACTCTATGCGATTTTGGATTTTAGTATTCATCAAAGACAAACTCATCAAAAACTTCTTGAATTTTTAAAGAAAATCCCAAAACCCCAAAAAAAAGATTCTTTATTTTTCAGGTATTATATTGATAGGGCATTTAGTATTGCCGGGGCAGGGAGTGTTGTAACAGGGAGTGTATTAAGCGGGAGCGTGCAAAAAGATGAGAAAGTCTATATCTGTGATCTGGATACAGAAGTAAGTATTAAAAGCATCAAAAATCATAATACCTACGTAGAAAGCGCAACTCCAAGTCATCGTATTGCCTTTAACCTCAAGGGGGTCAATGTTTCTAGTCTCAAAAGAGGTTTTTTAATCAGTAAAAAAGGCTATATAAGAGGTTTTGATACTCTTGATGTTGTGATTTATCCACTCAAAGATACCCCTAATCTCCATAATCTGGAGGTGCAATTTTTTATTGGAGCAAAAAAATGCAATGCCAAAATTTATTTATTAGATTTAACTTTACAAAACAAAGAAGTCCCCTATCTTTTGGCTACATTGAAAACACATGAGAGGATTTTTAGTGTTTTTGGAGAAAAATTTATCTTGAGAAATACTGATAGAACAATTGCAGGAGGGGAGATTCTTAATCCCATTGCTGATCCTATTAAGAAAAAACAAAAATCTTCTTATTTGAATTTTTTATTTAAAAAAGACTTTCAAAATGCTTTTTTGCTTTGTTGTAAGATTCACAAGAGAGGTTTTGGATTGATTAGTTCTATGCAGCGTTTTGATCTCGCCCACAAAGAAGCTATTAAAATTGCTTCTACTCTTGGAGAGCTTTTTTTAGATGAGAAGAATCTGGTTATTTATCACCCTCAAACATTCAAAACAATCCGGCAAGACATTTTAGATATTTTTCTCAAAAATAAAAATGCACTTCTTTCTGCTTCAAGCCTTGGGCTTAAGATTAAATGGGCATCTTTGGAATTCATTCAAAAAGCGCTTGATGATTTGAAACAAGCCAATCTTATTTGCAAAAAAGAGGGTCTTTATCTTTCTAAAGAAAATAAGGTTAAAAATATAAATGACTATCTTCAAGAAAATATCTTTGAAGTGATTCATGCTCAAGGCTTTACCCCTCTTGCTCCTTATAATATTTATGATGAACTCAATATTGATAGAAAAATTGGAAATAGCGCTTTGAAAGCCTTAAGTGCAGCTCAAAAAGTTATTCGCTTAGAACATAATCTTTTTGTAGCTACAGATATTTTGAATCAAATACATAAAAATATGCGAAAGATTATTGAAGAAAAAGGCTATATAGATATTGTTCTATTTAAGGAAAAATATGCTTTTAGTCGTAAATACTTGATTGCTTATTTAGATTATTTAGATAGATTTGATGATATTAAAAATCAAGATGGCAAACGCATTCTTAAATATCAAGGCAAACAATGAGATTAGATTTTATCCAAAACTATCCCCTAAATCTTCAAGCCAATGAAATTCTTTTTTCTAATATTTATCCAAATCTTTCTCCCATTGATCCCAAAGATTATGCCCAACATAAGCAAGATATAGAAGAATTTAGCGATTTTTTTGGAGGAAGGGAGGCTTATAGTTTTGGATTTCTTTGCACAGATTGGTTTTTTTTGCTTGAACAAATAGCTAAAAATGGTTTGATAGCTTATGGAATCTCCAATCACCAGCAAGGTTATCAAGCTTGCAAGCTGTTAGGAAATTTTCCTTATAAGTTGATTCCGGACTCCCAAAGTGGAAAAATAGAAATAGATTCTATCAAAAAAGCCATCATGAATAAATGTCGCTGTTTTATTGTGCCTTTTGTGAACGAAGATATTTTAAGTATCAATGATATTGTAAGTATTCAGATGTTGTTACAAGAAGAACTCAAAGATTATATTCTTATTATAGATATTAGTCTTGCTCAAAGCTTTCAATACCCTATTCCAAAAATTCTTAATTCCCACACATTGTTTTTGCTTAATGGAGAATCAATAGGTTTATTGCGTGCTCATGGGAGTATTATCGCCAAGGATTTTGCTTACCCATTTTTATTCCCTCCCAACTTGAGTAATCCTATGGTTTTTAAAGCCCTCAATCAAGGGGTTAAAAACCCTCTTCAAGTCTCTTATCAAGATAGTAAAAAACTCTTTTATTCTTGTTTGAAAGAAAGTCTTGGGGATGATTTGTCTCTTTTTGTTCCATTGGAAAATACACTCCCTAATTCCTTACCCCTAAGGTTTGCTTCTATTAAGGCAAGAAATTTTCTCCAAGCTCTTCTTTTGCATAAAATTTATGCTATTAATGGTCAAGAGTGTCTCTATGGACTTACCAGACCTTCATTTGTCTTACAAGAAATGGGTTATACTCAATTACAAGCGCGCGAGCTTATAAGTGTTAGTTACAGACATCTGGAGGATATGAAAAATTTGTGCGAAATTTTGAAGGATATTTATTTGCAAATCCGTTTATTAGAAATTTAAAAATCTATGTGCCATTATTAGGCATACTGAAAAATTCAAATTTTTCAGTATTATTTAGCATGCTTTTGAATTTTTGGGAATATTTCTATTTTTAAGAATATCAGCAATTAAAAATGCCAATTCAATAGCTTGTGTTGCATTCAACCTGGGATCGCATTGAGTGTTGTAATTACAGCCCAATCCCGCTTCAGTAATGGCTTGGGACCCTCCCAGGCATTCAGTAACATCTTGCCCGGTCATTTCTAAATGCACTCCTCCGGCGTAGCTCCCTTCACTTTGATGGATTTCAAAAAAACTCTTGACTTCACTAAGGACCCTCTCAAATACGCGTGTTTTGTATCCTGAACTTGCTTTTATGGTATTGCCATGCATAGGATCGCAACTCCAAAGAATTTCTCTACCTTCAGGATTGATAGATTCAAGGAGTTTAGGCAAGCATTCTTTGATGTTATCTGCCCCCATGCGCACAATAAGATTGAGACGTCCGGATTCATTTTTTGGGTTCAAAATATCACAAATTCCTAATATGTCTTTCTTAGTAGCCTTGGGTCCTATTTTAACCCCAACGGGATTTTTTACCCCACGTAAAAATTCTAAATGCGCTTCATTGAGTCCTCTAGTCCTCTCTCCAATCCAAAGCATATGCGCAGAACAGTCATACCATTGCCCACTTAGGCTATCTTGACGCACAAGTTGCTCTTCATAATTAAGTAAAAGTGCCTCATGACTTGTATAAAATTCAGTTTCTTTAAGCGTAGGTGTGTTTTGGGTGTTGATCCCGCATGCTTTCATAAAGCCTAAGGTTTGCGTAATACGCTCAGCAAGCTCTTCATATTTTTTACCAAATGCGTTATTTTTGACAAAACTTAAATTCCAACGATGCACTTCATTAAGATCAGCTAGCCCACCTTGGGCAAAAGCACGGATAAGATTAAGTGTGGCAGCGCTTTGATGATAGGCTCGAAGCATTCTTTGGGGATCGGGCATCCTGGATTGGGAATCAAACTCAGCCCCATTAATCATATCTCCACGATAACTGGGTAATTCTACCCCATCGACACATTCAGTATCTGAAGAACGCGGTTTGGCAAATTGACCTGCAAGCCTTCCTACTTTGATAATTGGGCAACTACCTGCAAAAGTTAAAATTGCCCCCATTTGAATGATTATTTTAAACATATCACGGATATTTATGGCATTAAATTCATCAAATGATTCAGCGCAATCTCCTCCTTGCAATAAAAATGCCCTTCCCTTGGAGGCTTCTTTGAGTCTCTCTTGAAGATTTCTTGCTTCTCCTGCAAAAACTAAAGGAGGATAATTTTTAAGCTCTGTTTCAACTGCTTGTAAGGCTTGATTGTCCGGATAAACAGGGTGTTGTTTGATAGGAAATTTTCTCCATGATTTTAAATTCCATTCTTTCATCTATTTCTTCCTATTGCTAAAAATTATCCTTTTATTCTATCCAAAACTTTTCAATAAGCCTCCATCGTGTGAAAAAGATTTTAGCAAAAGCGAAATAAACATGATGGCAAAAGAAAGGATCACAAAGATTTTGATGATTCTTGCACCTCGTTTGATGGCTAATTTACTCCCGATATACCCACCCAAAATATTAGCAATAATAAGAGGTATTCCAAGCATATAAAGAACATGATGAGATAGAGCAAAAGCGCCAAAAGAACCCAATCCTGAAGCTAGATTGAGCGCTTTGGCACTGGCAGAGGCATTGATGAGATCCATTTGCAAGAAAAGATAAAAACACAAAATCAAAAAAGTCCCTGTCCCTGGTCCAAAAAACCCATCATATACCCCCATAAAAAAACTGAGTAAAGGCGCATAGACAAACATTTCAAGTGCATTGAAATCTTGTTGGGTATTTTTAGTGCAATGTTTGGGTATAAAAATCCCAAGAGCACTGATGGGAAGCAAAAACAAGATAATTGAAGCAATTTTTTCCTCATCAAAAGAAAGGATTAATTTTGTCCCTATATACGCCCCAACAAGAGAAAAAATGATGCTTAAAAATGTGATTTTATAAAGAAGTTTTTTGTGTCTGATAAAATTACTCAGAGCGCCGGCAGTGCCAAAGATAACAACAAATTTATTGGTCCCTAGTGCATATTGAGGGGGAATGCCCGCCAGAAGAAGTGAGGGCATTGAAATTAATCCACCCCCTCCTGCAATACTATCAATAAAGCCGGCAACAAAAAAGACTCCCATCAAGATGAAGATGACAAAAATATCCAAATTTTCATATATATTCAAGGAGGATTGCATTGATTTTTCTCAAATTGAGTATGCCAACATGAATATTTTATTTTTCATTTTTAACTTAGAGTGTGAAATTTATTCGATAATTTTTGGCACAATAAAGTATCCGTCTTGAGAACCGGGAGCATTTTTGAGCACAATTTGAGCGATGAGAGGATCATTATTTTTGCAATCTTGGCGTAAGGGGGTTTTGGCTTGTGTTTGTGAAGAGTTTGGAGTGTCTTCAATCTCAAGTTGGGAAATATTATCTACAAAACCTAAAATATCATTCAAATCTTTCTTAATTGCTTCTTTTTTATCTTCATCAAGGGCTATCATACCTAATTTTTCAAGTTTTTGAAGTAATTTATCATCAATCATCATTGCTTTATCCTTATATGTATCTGGATTTATTATTTGAAATTTTTTAGCAATTGTATCTAAAAGTTTCTTGATATTTTCCCTCATAGAATTAGAAAATTTCAAGCTAAATTTTTCTAGGGGAATTATTTTATTTCATAAAATTTTTAATTTTTAAAAAATAAGGCTTTATCGGGAGGAGACATTAAAAGCCTATATGTAAGGATAGTATATTAAAATAAAGCAATTTTCTTTATGATAAAAATTTTTTATTTTTTGACTAATAAAAATTAAATTTGTATTTTTTATAAATATCTGTTATAGTTTTAGAATTAGGGAGAATAATATTATTTTGATAATTAATATTAATTATATCTAAAATTTATAACCGGATAGATGAAGTATTTTATGAGGCACAAGAAAAAATGTGGGCAAGAGAAATGGGGAAAAATAAGGATTCTATACAAAAGGCAGTAAATGAAAAAAACGGATCTTAGTTTTTCAAAAATATTAGCGATTCAGGTAGGGGTTTTGCTAGGGATTGCACAAGGAGTTGAGACTCCCAATACGGGATTTGAAAGAGTAGAAACAAGAAACTTAAGAGAAAATGTTTCTTATAACACTATTGATGGGGCTAAAACAAGATTGATTAACTCTTCAATCGCGATTCAAACAGGTTTTAGAGTTGATGAGAAGGGAAATATTTTATTTGGCACAACAGGCACAAGCGAAAAAATGTTCCCTCAAGATGAAGGCAGTAGTAGCAGTATTTTAGATCGAGATTTTAGTTCTTATGAGATTTCTAAAGTTTATTTTCAATCCTTAAACACAACAGACATGAAACGATTAAGCGCTCAATATTTATTTATTAATAATTGGGATTCTATAACACCTGTGATTGCCAAAAGCTTAAGCGGTTTTAGTGGTGTATGCAAAAATTTTGAATGTTCTTTTACTGATAACAAAATTGAAAAAGAAGTATTTATTGGCATGGGTGGAAAAAATATAGGAGAATTAGGATTTTTTGTCGGTACCTATCAAGAATCCGGAAGTCCTGACAGCTTAGGACAAGTATTGAGCGCAGATACTATAACGACTATAGGGGGCACAGGAGATTATGCTTATGGAATCAGAAGCATTGGGATTATCAATGCCAACGCAATGACTGCAATTGGGGGTAATGGAATAGGAAGCGATGGTCTTTATAATGAAGATCATCTTATAGCAGGGAATATTATAGCTATTGGGGGGAAGAAGGGAAATGGGATAACCAATATAACCAATAGAAGTCTCCTTAAATCCAACAATATGACGATTATTGGTGGGATAGAAGCAGATACATATGGAATATTTAATTCCGGAGGAGATATAAATACTAACTTTCTCACAGTCATAGCAGGGAAAAGTTCCAAAGCTGCAGGTCTTTATAATCAAGGAAAAGTTACCGCCAATGGAATAATAGTACTGACGACTCCGGATAGAGGGATAGGAATGATCAATGATAATCCCGGTAAGATTGATGTTGATGAGTTAGTGATTGTGGGTAGAGGTAGCTATGCGGCGCTTCGGGCTTATAAGGGCAGTCAATTGCAAGCTAAGAATATCTATTTGCAAGGGTATGGGATTCATAATGAGGGATCTATCAAGACTCATCATTTGTTTGTCAATGATTTTTCAACCATTAGAGGTGGTATTACCCTGGATACTTCTGAAGAATCTTCATTAGTGTTTAATCTTTTAAATAAATGGGAAGACTTTAAAGAGCCTTATTTAACTATCAAAGCAGGTAATCTGACCCTTAATTCCAATACAAAAGTTCAAGTAAAAATTTCTAATGAAACAATACTTAAGAGTAATCTTTCTTATGATAAAACATATGAACTTTTGTCTATGAGAGAAGGTGGTAAGCTTGAAGATAACCGCACTAATAAAACTATTGAGTTTTCCGGATTGAGCGCTTCTCCAAAAACCAGAGTTGATTCAAATGGGATTGCATTCACTTTCACAGATTTTTCTATACCCACACAAGAGCCTCCTTTGTCTGAAAAGCCTACAGATGTGTTGAATGAAAAATCTGAATCTTTGGGTATTTCGCCCTCACAAATACAAAATATAACAGATAAAATTTCCTCAATTTCTCCTGAGGCTTTGTTGATTCTTACTTCCATGATTGAAGGTAATGCTAAGGGGAGCAAATTTCAAGAAGTTGCCATTAATGAAGGCTTGAAAAATTTTAACACCAATCCTAATTTGCTTCATTCTTTGATTGAACAAACCGATAAAACACTCCAAGAAAATACGACAAATATGGGTATTTTTTCTCAAAAAACTACAGAATATCTTGGGCAACAAGTTGGTTTTCGTATCCAGGGGCTTGCTTTTGACAAAAAAATTTCAAAAATAAAATTTACTCAGATAATGCGTCGGTATGCCTTAGCAAGTAATAGCAAAAATAATATTTATTTACCGGATGTTAGAGAGAGAAATTCTGCATGGATTCATGCAGGAGGTTCTTATTATCGGTCATCTTCAACAGCTGCTGTTCCTTCAAATACATCTTCATTTAATCTAACCATAGGCTATGATAGAGAATTAATTTCTGAGAGTCAATCAAGTCTTATTTTGGGTGGGTTATTTAATTATAATTCAGGTGTATTTTCTCAAGATTCCCATAAGGAAGTTTTTAATTCTTTTTCATTAGGAGTTTATACAAATTTTACTTTTTTAAATCATGAAATTCAAAGCATACTTTCCGGAAATCAACTTTTAAGCACTCAAAAAATTAGCAACCAAGCGCTCATGATTGATAATGACAGTTATACAAATAATAGTTTGGCTTTTAACCTTACAAATTTTTATAAATACAAAATTGTATTGAATGAAAATCATTCCGTGAAACCTCTTATTTTATTAAACTATAGTTTTATGTACACACCTTCTTCAAGTTCAAAAATATTTGATTTAAAAGAATCTTTTGAAAATATGTTAGCAGCAGGAGTAGGGGGTGAATATATTTTACATACAGATTCGATGAATCATACATTTCAAGCATTAGGAAGGTATCATTTTTTAGATATTCAAAAAAGTCGTGCTATTGCCTTTAAGGGATCAAATATTTTTATTAATTATGATTTGAATCCTTCAAAAACTTGGTTTAGACTGAGTTATAATGGAAAATTTTGGGTGAATTCTTCTTTGAGTGTTGATATATCTTTGAGTGGAGATATGAGTATTGATCGTGATTTATTTGGAGTAGGCAATATCGGACTCAATTATATATGGTAAAATTTTTATTTTTCAAGATATTTCTATAAAATCAATGATAGAATGCCTTAAATATTTAGAGGTTTAAATGAAAAAAATTATTTTAAGTTTATTGATTTTGTTGTTTGATTTAGGAGTGGGTATTGCCAAAGAGTTTCAAACAGATATTACCAATAAGACAGATAGAGTAGATGAGGATGAACCTAAAAAAAATACTCTTGAAGAAAAAGATAAACAAGAACTTCAAAATTTTATAAATGAAAAAATGGGTTTTGCAAAAAAGTCTAAATGGGATTGGAGTATTTTGGGTCCTGTAGTAATCTCAAAAATGATTGATTTTAAAAATAATAAAAATAATTTTGCTATGAATGGGATTCTTGATATTTCTGTAATGCCGGGAGTAACTTATGAAATGATCCAAGACTTGAAGATTGGATTTAATGTAGGCATAGGATCGCAATTTGGTATCAATAAGGTTTCTTATGTATTGCCTTTAGAGATTGGTTTGTTTTATGCTTTTTATAAAGATTATTCTATTTTTGGAGGGAGTAATTATAGCTATGGAGGGTTGATTAATGATTTGAGTTTATATGTTGGGATCAATTTGAAACATTATTTATTAAAGATTGGCTATGTTCCTTATGCTTTTGCAAGTATAGATTCCTCAAAAATTTTAGGTCAAGGATTTTATTTTGGGTTTGGAGGGGCATTTTAGATAAAGATACCAGAAAATAAAATTCTAGTATTTTATTTTTGATATTTGTTATTTGAAAATTTTATTGGTGTATTTTTCAAAAAATGAGACCCGGTTGAATCTTATCCGGATCTCATTTTTAAAACAATAAAAATTAATTTAACAAAATATATAATATATTTTGTTAATGAGCTTTTCTGCTTGTTGCATCAGGGGTAAAAAGAATCTGTCCGTTGATCTTAAAATTTTCAATGAGAGACTGGACTTTTGGACTTCTTATCCAAGTGCTAAATTTTTGGGCATTTTTATAATCTACATTTTTGCATTTTTTTGGATTTACCGCGATTACAGAATAGAAATTTTTGAGCTCATTTTCTCCTTCAATAAGAATTGCTAATGGTTTTTGATTTTTTAAGGTAGAAACATATTTAATATAAGTCCCTCTATCTGTGAGGGTAAGAGCGTCTTGTTCGTTTGCAATATTGATAGTAGCCAGCATTCCTTGACCGCTTTGTATATACCATTCTTCTTTATCGGGGATACTTCCTGTTTGTTTCCACAAGAGTATCTCACGATTATTGGTGCCGGATTTATCGCCTCTGGAGATGAATTTGATTTTATCTTTACGAATAAGGTCAAAAGCTTGTTTGAGATTTTTGTTTTTAAATAGGTTGGCATATTTTTGATCCCCAATAACAATGAAATCATTATACATTACGGGTTTTCTGTCTATGCCATAACCTGCAGCAATATATTGTTTTTCTACTTGTGGAGAATGCACCAAAAGAACATCAACATCACAGTTTTGACCAAGTTTAAGAGCATTGCCTGTGCCTACACTCACCCATTTGAGGTCGATTCCTGTATCTTTTTTGAAAATAGGGGCAAGCACATCAAGTAGCCCCGTGTTATCAGTGCTTGTGGTGGTTGCCATTTTGAGATCTTTGGCATCAAGAGAGAGAGTTGCAATAAAGACCATTAAGAGTATTGTGAGTAATTTATTTTTTAGCCTAAACATTGTATAATCCTTTAGCGTTATTGAATTTTATCCTATCGATTTACATTATATCAAATTTATATCTTTTAAAAGGCTTAATCTTGGATTTTATCACTGAAGGTTTTTTACAAGCATTAAAGCTTATTATTCACCTGGATCCTGAAACGATGAGTGCAGTGCTCGTAACTATCAAAACTTCAAGCATTTCAGTTGTAATTGCTTTAAGTATAGGATTGCCTCTTGGGTTTATGCTGGGGTATTTTGATTTTTTTATGAAAAAACCTCTTAAGCTGTGTGTTGATACACTCTTGGCAATGCCTACAGTTGTGATAGGATTGATTATTTATGCCTTAATTAGTTATCGTGGTCCTTTAGGAGAATATGGGTTGCTTTATACACTTCCGGGTATTATTATTGGGCAAAGTGTTCTTGCTTTGCCTATTATTATTTCTTTGAGTGCCAGCGCAATTGAAAATATTGATAAAAAGCTTTCTCTTACCCTTAAGTCGTTTGGGCTTACACCATTACAGATGATTTCAAGCACAATATTTGAACTTCGATATATATTATTGGCAAGTGTTATTGTGGCTTATAGTCGCGTGATTTCTGAAATAGGAGTAGGGATGATGGTAGGAGGAAATATCAAATGGCATACTCGCACAATCACAACGGCTATTTCTTTGGAAACCAGCAAGGGTGAATTTGCTCTTGCTATTGCACTGGGAATTTTATTGGTAGGGATGGCATTATTGATCAACATAATTTTATATTTTTTAAAGAGTAGGGCATGAGGAGATGAGGGGCATGCGCGAAAGTGTTTATAAAATTGACATGCTTAAAAAAAATTATGATAAAAAACAAGTTCTTAGTATCTCTAACTTAGAAATTTATTCCGGTGAAATTGTGGGTATCACAGGGAGGAACGGATCCGGAAAATCAACTTTGTTACGTGCAATGGCATACTTAGAGTATCCCAACGAAGGGGGAGTGGCTTATAAGGGTTTTTTAAATCCTCCTTTAAGGTTGAAAAGAGAAATTGCCTTAATGTTTTCTGAACCCACACTTTTGAAGCGCAGCGTAAAGGAGAATTTAATATTTGGACTTAAAGTCAGAGGAAGGAAATATTCTCAAGGGGAGGTTTTTGAAGTCTTAGAATTAGTAGGACTGGAGCCAAGTAAATTTATCAATCGGTTCTATCATGAACTTAGCAGTGGAGAATCCCAACGTGTTGCTCTTGCTTCAAGATTGATTTTTTCTCCAAAGACATTGCTTTTAGATGAGCCTACCAATAGTTTGGATTCTGATGGGTTGCCTCGATTGAATGAAGCCATTAAGTATGCCCATCAAAAATTTGGATCAACGATTGTTATTGCTGCGCATGATAAAAGTTGGCTCAGTCAAATTATTTCCAGGGAGATCCAATTGCATTTTGGCAGGGTGATTGATCCCATAGCAAGTATATTTTTCTCTCGTCATTGGCATCGCGATGAAAGGGGAGAATTATTTTATGATTTTGGTGATGGACAGATATTGAGATTGAAAAATAGTTCTTTGATTGGGAAAAAGGTGGGTGCTGAAATTAAAGTATCTTGGATAAAGATTTTTTATAATCAAATCGCAGAGGGATATTTTGGAAAAATCATCGCAATCACTCAAAATAAAGATGAGGTGATTCTTTCTGTTGAAATTGGGATAGAAAGGATGAAAACCATCATAAGCAAGGAAGAATATTTAAAAGAGAAGCCTTATGTTTATCAAGATATTTGGTTGAAAATTGGCATGGAAGAGTGAAACTCTTCCATATTATTTCATTTGATTATTCATCATCAGTAGCATAACCATCTGTGGCATGCGCTTTGAGATACTGTATGATAATATCAGCTTCTTTATCTGTAGGCATAGCAAATGCTCTCATTGTCGTGAAAAGACCATCCCATTCCATCATATTGTGTTCCTTGGGTGCATGCGCTGCATGACACATTGAACAAGTATCATAATACAAGAATTCAGCATCCGCCCAAGCTTCTGCTTGATCTTTGTTAAGCTCTTTTTTAGGAAGAGAAACTTCTAGAGTATCTGTTGTTACTTCAGCGGTTTTTAGTTTGATAAAAGGAAGTTCTAAATTTTTTGTCCCATAAAGAGTTTTTTTATCATTATTTTTTAGATAGCCTTTAACTTTGATGACTATTTTGTCCCCTGCTTGGCCAATCTCTTCTCCGGGTGTCCCTCTGGCAATTGTTCCTATAATGTTTTTTCCGTCTTTATCATAAACGTTTGTATTATCCATCACATAAAGAGTCTGTGCATGCAACCAAGCACCCAAAATTATAAAAAAGAAAATCAAAATTTTTTTCATATTATGCTCCTACAATATCAGGGACTGATATAGATTTGTAAGCTGTAATCACTTCATCTTTACCAAGTTTTTTAATATTTACAAGTGCGGTATTTACAGAAGTTGCTTGTGCCATTTGACTGGTTGGACGCGAAGAGGTCAAAACATTGACATGTCCGGCATTGCATCTTGGTGTTTTGTCTTTGATATTTTCAGGATCATACCAAGCTCCCTCTTGAATAGCAAGAACGCCTTCTCGGATATTATCTGTAACAAAAGCACCTGCGAGAAGCCTACCTCTAGCATTAAAAACTTCTACAACTTCTCCATGTCTAATACCAAGTTTTTTAGCATCTTGAGTATTTATCATAACAGGTTCGCGACCTTGTATTTTATAAATATCTCTTATCCAAGTATTATCAAGTTGAGAATGGACGCGATATCTGGGGTGAGGAGAAACCAAATGGAAAGGATATTTTTTAGTTTCTTTTGATCCTAGCCATTCAGCAGGTTCAAACCATGTAGGATAGCCTTTGAAGTCCGGGAGATTGTAAGAAGCAAATTTTTGTGAATAAATTTGAATTTTGCCACTCTCGGTTGCAAGTTTATTTTCAATAGGATCGGCACGAAATTCAGCATGACGGACATATTTTCTTGCATCATTTGGGATATCAAATTCTACATACCCATCTTGCCAAAATTTATCAAAATCTTTAAATGCAGGACCATCACTTTTTTCATAAAATCCTTTAATCCATTCCAGATAGGATTTACCACCGGTGTAGCGTTTTTCAAATTTTTCTCCCCCGAGCCTGGAAGCCAAAAGTCTGAAAATTTCAAAATCATCTTTTGATTCATAAACAGGTTCAATTACTTTTTTCATTGCATAAATTACATTTCTTGAATAAGTGCCTCCTGAAGTAATATCATCTCTTTCAAGTGTGCAAGTTGATGGGAAGACAATATCAGCCATTTTTGCCAGAGGAGTCCACCAAGGCTCATGAACGACCACGGTATCAACACTTCTTAGGGCAGAAATAAGTTCATTAGTATTAGGGTGATGTCCTAACAATGAAGCGCCACATACATAGACCATATCAACCTTTGGGAATTTGATTTGTTTGCCTTTAAAATTGATTTGTTTGCCCGGATTAAGAATAGCTTCAGAGATTCTGGAAGCGGGGATGGAATTTTCTACTCTATTTCTGCCTTGTGAGAGACCCGGAGTAGTGCGGTAGCCCGAATTAGCTTGCCCACCACCGGCATAATGCATTGAAAATCCAAACCCTCCTCCGGGAAGTCCAATTTGTCCAATCATGCTAGCAAGGCTAATGAGTGCCCAGTCAGCTTGTTCTCCATGTTGGGCTCTTTGCATTGCCCAGTTGCCGGCCAAAAAAGTTCGAGTAGAAACAAATAAATCTGCCAATTCTTTAATCTTAGAAGCCGGGACTTCAGTAATTTTTTCAGCCCATTCGGGAGTTTTAGGTATATTATCTCCGGATTTTCCTAGCAAATAAGGTAGAAATTTATCAAATCCATCTGTATATTTTTGTATGAAATTTTTATCATATTTTCCTGAAGTATAAAGATAATGCATCATGCTTAACATCAATGCAACGTCTGTATTAGGGCGGATTTTAATCCAATCAGCTCCAAACATTTGTGCTGTCTCGGTATAAATTGGATCAATAGAGATGAATTTGATCCCTGCTTTTTTGTATTGAGGATAGTAAGTATCATTGACATGGTTAGGAACCACATAATCAATACGATTGCACTTAAATAAGTCTGTTCCCCACATAACATAGACTTTGCAATTAGCAATCATTTCTTCATGTGTGGTTTGGAGTGAATACACTTCCATATCCCCCATAATTGTAGGATTGACTCTGCCGGCTGCTCCATTGCTATATTCACCATCTGTCCCTACAGCTCCTCCCAAAGTTGTATTAAAAAATCTACCTGCAACGATATTGGAATTATGCAATCTCCCTACATGTCCCCAGCCGCCATAGCTTCCGTTGTAGATATTTTCTCGTGGAATTTCTTTTAGCTTTTTAGTAACAAGATCAAGGGCAACATCCCAGCTAACACGAACAAACTCTTCTTTGCCGCGTTTGGTTTTGTTGTTTTTCTTGCCTTCTAAGTAGCTTTTTCTCACACAAGGGTATTTTATTCGTGTATCTGAATATACCCTATCAATCATGCCTTTAACCATAATAGAAGGATTGGCATCAGTTTTTTGAGGGATAATGTCCTTTAATATGCCATCTTCAACTTTGGCAATAAATGGACCAAAATGTGTAGCATGAGGGATCATTTGAGTTTTTTTAAATACACCCACTGCCCCTAAGGGTTGAGTACCTAACATGCTTAGAGATGCAATACTTGCACTACCTTTAAGCATATCTCGTCTTGAAATAGGCATAAAATCTCCTTTTTGTTTTTAAGATTTGCAATTATATCGGTATTCCATAAAAAAAACAAATAATGGTTGTATAAATAAATATATAATGTAATTAAATTATAAAAAACTAGAATTATTATCTATATTTTAAGAAATTGAAATTTTATAAGATGATTTTATCAAAAATTTTGAGAATATGTTTTAGTGTTTTGTCTAAAAATCATTTTACCTATAGGGATATTCAGGTGATTAGCGACAACTTCGCATTTGATTTTAAAAAGCAAAAATACTCTGGAATCTGCCCTAGATTCCAGACATTCAAAATTTCCCATTCCTTTGGCAAGAATTAAATCAGCTTTATCAAATAATTTTTGAGTTTTTGTGTTGGCAAGCTCATAAATAAATCCCGGACTTTTGACTCCGCTATCTTGAACTTCACAAATTTCAAAGATTTTTTTGCATTCAGGGTAAAAATGCAAATCAGCAAATGTGATATCATTGATAATGGGAGATCCTCTGGTTAAATAAATAAGATGTACATGAGGATAAAGTGTTTTGAGCGCCTCAAGAAGAACTTCATCAAAAATATTTTCACCTGCATTATCTCCAAAGTAAAGTAAGGTTTTTGAGGATTCAAGCTTATGAGCAAACTCATCAAAATCAAACAAGCCAAAATCTAAATTTTCAAGATTAAAATTTTGAGTATGAATATCAAATTTTGTTTGGCTGCCATAATCGATGATATTCCCTAATGCAGCTATCTTGATTGCCCATTTTAGGTAAGCATGAGGATTTTGGAATAAAGGTTTGTTTTTTAGCACAAAATCAGTGATTTCTCTTGCTTTGTGGATGCATTCTGCTTTGATAGATTGGTAAATATCAGATATGCAAGATATAGAAGCAATACTATCATAAACATCAATAGCTACTTGTGGGGGAGGAGCTTGAATATGATGGAGTGAATGGAGCAAGGAGGTTATTGTTGTAGTTATTTTTTGAGAAGTTTCTTGAGATAAGGAAGCGAGATGGAGTGTTTGTTGGCATTGGTTATTGAGACAACTAAAGCATTCTTTTTTAATCTTCATTTTTGTGAGCACCACTCAAGCTAGAGACTTTTCCCCACATAAGACGATATTTTCTTTGCATAAATTCAATTTCTTCTTTTGCTTTTTGGAGTTGGGTTGCCATTACTTCCATTATTTTTTTGTCTTCATCATAAACTTCTTGTGTGGAAATGAGGGCTTCTTTGAGGAAACTATTTTCATTTTTGAATGCGCTAATGGTTTCATCTTTGGCCATAACAACTTTGTCATGCAGACCCAAAATTGTATTGATGGTTTTTTCTACAAACATAGGATCAAGCGTATTTCCACTCATATCTGCAGATACAAGATTGTTTTCAACACGTTTGATAATGGCATCTGCCCCGCTTGAGGCATCAATCAATAATATATGGTTATGCTTTTTGCTTTGGATGCTGCCTTCTTCAATAAGTTCTAAGACTTTCTTTTCCTCAATTCCAGAGACTTTGATAAATTCTTCCAAACTCATCCATGTTGGAGATTTTTTATTTTCCATTTTGCCTCTTTTTATAAATACTTTGAAATCTATTTTACTAAATTTTTCCCAAAAATTTTATTTTTTGTGTTTATAAATTTGTTTTTTGTTCTTTATTTTTTTTTGAATACAGAATAAAATAAATAGCATTTTTTTTGCAAAATGCCGGAATAATATCTCAAAATAATATAGTATTATAATTTAAAATTTAATAATTAAATATTATCAAAATAAATATTTAAATATAAATTATAAAAAGATTATTTTTTAAATTTTTTAAAAATTAAATTCTTACTTCAATTTGTTTAGAATCTATTTCAAGTTTTTTGGCTTTCATGATTCTATCTTCTGCAAGCTTAGATCCCAATTCATTGTTTTTGAGACTTAAAATTTGCATAGCCAGATAGGCTGCATTGATAACCCCTGCTTTGCCAATGGCCACAGTGCCTACGGGCATTCCTGCAGGCATTTGAACAGTCGAAAGCAGAGCGTCTAAACCATCAAGGGCTCCTCCATTCAAGGGAACACCAATGACGGGTTTGCAAGTTTGAGAAGCAATTGCTCCTGCAAGATGGGCTGCCATTCCTGCTGCGGCTATAAATACCTGCGCCCCCTTTTTTTCACTTTCTTGGACATATTCTCTTGTCCTGTCAGGACTTCGGTGTGCAGAACTGATAATAACTTCATATTTAACATCAAATTGTTTAAATATTTCAATACATTCACTTACAATACTCCAATCGCTTTTACTTCCCATGATAATGGATACAAAATCCATTTTTACTCCTTTTATGTATTGATTTTGGTTCTCAAAAAACTATAAGCAGGCAATTTTTGTGGGAGCTTAACAGGATGAGTGTTGCCACTGTGAATTTGATGAAGCTCTTGATTGTTTTCCAGAAGAATTTTATATAAAGATAAAAAATATTTTCCATTTTCTTCATATATTTTGCCGATTTCATTATCAACACATTGGATTTTATATTCAGGTGGGGTAATAATTTCGTAGGGATAATTAATATGAGTGGTGTATTTACATAAAAAATATTCTCCCCCCTCATCTACCTCGCCATTAACTTGATAACTTCCTTCGCTGATAGCTGTAAAATGATTTTGGGTATCAAGTCTTTCATAAGGACGCTTGATGAGATAACCATCTGTAAAGCCACGATTCTTGAGGGTGTGGAGTTCATCTTGATAGAATTGAGTTCTGTAAATGCCATTATAATAGTCATTGATTGCCATTTTGTAAGTGCGTGCTGTGATGCCGGCATAATAGGTTGATTTGGTGCGTCCTTCGATTTTTAACGCATCAATCACTCCTGAGTCTAGAATTTCTTGAATATGACTTGAAAGATTAAGATCTTTGGAATTAAAAATATGCGTCCCTATGCCTTCTTCTTCCACAAGACGCATCATAACTCCATTGTCGGGATTTTTGACATAGTATTCATAATCAAATCTGCAATCATTTGCACAACTTCCACGGTTGGGGACACGTCCATTTTGAAGAGAAGATATAAGACATCTCCCTGAAAAAGCAAAGCACATGCTACCATGAACAAAAATTTCTAATTCAAGATCAGGTAAGTGTTTTTTAATCTCAATAGCATCTTTGAGACTAAGTTCTCTTGCTGCTACGATTCGTCTAGCTCCCATCTCATAGAATACTTCTGCATCAAGAATATTCAAAACATTTGCTTGAGTAGAGAGATGAATAGGGATTTGAGGGGCAATTTTTTTACTAAGTTTTAAAACACCCGGAGTTGCAATAATAAAAGCATCGGGGCTTAGATCTGCCATTTTTTCAATATGAGTTTCAAGAAGCTTGAGTTGAGCGTTAAATGGGAAACCATTAATAGTAACAAATACTTTTTTGCCTTTAGCATGGGCATAATCAATACCTTCTTTAAAGGTGGTTAAATCGAATTCTTTGCTTGCTCGATTTCGGAGTGAGAAATGACTTACTCCCCCATAAACTGCATCTGCTCCATAATCTAGCGCAATTTTGAGTTTGGTAAGATTCCCTGCCGGTGAGAGAAGTTGTACTTTTTTTGATGATGATTGAATCATTTTATTGCTTGCCAAAAGAAGCAATGAGTGCTTCAATATCTTCTTCGCTTGCCATGTCCTTTTTGTCGTCTCCTGCAATATATACAGCAGAGCTTACACGTTTAGAATCATCAATTTTGCCTTCAAAAAGAGAATTCATATATTGTGCTAATGCCCTCATCACATTAATGACTCGTTCAATTTTTTGGCGATGAATATCTTGAAATTGCATAATATCCATTGCTTGCACAGAAGCATCCGAACAATTATGTGCATTTTGAGTGATAGATTTGAGAGTTGTTGTTATTTGTTTTGTCTCCTCCAGAGAATTACTAAAGGTTTCGACATGTGGGAATTTTTTGGTTAATTTTTCAAAAATATCTTGATTTTTTTGTAGATATTTTTGAATTTCTTTAGATAATTTGACAATGTTATCTGCGCCATTGCTAATATGATCGAGTTGGTCAAAAATTTGACTTGCTTTTACTTCGGAGTCTTTGGTAACATCATCAAGCTGATGGACAACTTTATGTTCATCAGTAGGGGGAGGTGGAGGCCATTTTTTGCCTGCTTCGACTTTATAATTTTTGGGATCAATATAGCCGGCACTCAATTCTTCATTTTGATCAACAGAGTGTTTTTCTTCTTTTGGTTTTTGAATATCTTTTTTGGAAGATTTTTCTTTGGAGGCTACATCGACGTCCAAATCAATATCTCCGGACATTATTAAAGCATCTAATTCTTCTTGAGTCATTCCTTCTCCTTAATAACTAACTATAGTATTATAAATTTTTTTAGTATATTTTACATTAATGTTAAGCTTTTGATATTAATACTCCTTCAATAATTTCATCAATATCTCCATCAAGTATGGCTTCAACATTGCTATAAGCAATATTACTTCTGGCATCTTTTACTTGTTGATAGGGGGCTAAAACATAGCTTCTGATTTGATGTCCCCATCCAATTTCACTTTTTTCTTCAGAAGCGTTTGAGGTATTTTGTTTTTCAAGCTCAAGCTCGTAAAGCTTAGATTTTAACATTTTTAAAGCTGTAGCTTTGTTTTTATGTTGGCTTCTATCATTTTGGCATTGAACAACAATTCCTGTAGGCAAATGAGTGATCCTAATAGCAGATTCAGTTTTATTGACATGTTGTCCTCCTGCGCCACTTGCACGATATGTATCAATCCTAAGATCCTTTTCTTCAATAACAATATCAATATCATCATCAACTTCAGGACTCACCTGCACACTAGCAAAACTTGTATGGCGTTTGGCATTGGCATCAAAAGGAGAGATACGCACGAGACGATGAATGCCATTCTCGCTTTTCATATAACCATAAGCATTTTCACCTTTAATGAGGAATGCAACACCTTTGATTCCGGCTTCCTCACCAACTTGATAATCCAAAATTTCACTCTTGAAACCCCTACGTTCTGCCCATCGTAAATACATACGATAAAGAATGCTTCCCCAATCTTGACTTTCAGTTCCTCCGGCTCCCGGTTGTATGGTAACAATTGCATTTGCCATATCATTTTCACCACTTAGCATCACTTCAATTTCAACTTTTTTAATCCTTGATTCCAGAGAGGAAGATTCTGCAAAAAGTAATTCTAAAGTGGTGGCATCATTGTCTGAACAAACAAGTCCAAAAAGTTCATGGGCATCATCAATAGAAGATTTTGCTTGGTTGTAGGTTTGAAGCATTCGTTCTAATTTGACTTTTTCTTTATTGATTTCTCCTGCTTTTTTTGTATCATTCCAAAATTCCGGGTTTTGCTGTATTTGGATAATCTCATCTAATCTTGTTTGGAGTTTTGCAGGTTTGATAATTTTGGCAATATTTTCACATTTATTTTTAAGATCTTTGAGTAATTCGCCATATTCATAAGAATCCATAATTCCTGCCTTTTGGGTATTGGTTTAATACAATTGTACAAAAATAATGTATAGTTTAAAATAAAAATTAGCAAGAAGGCATAGATGTTAATAAAAATAAAAAACAATTACGAAATTTCTCAAAATCTTGCGACGTCCCAAGATATCTATTCTTCTCGTAGAAAAATTCTTAAAACAATGGCTGTTTTAGGGGCTGGAAGTGTTTTGGGAATAGATATTTTAGGAGCTCAAACAAGGCAAATAGAAATACATAAAAATATCTATCCTTATGAAATAAATTCTTCTTATTCCCAAAGTCCTTTAACCCCTTATCAAAAAGCTACAACTTACAATAATTTTTATGAATTTGGAATGCAAAAAGAAGATCCCTACCATCGTGCTCATATTTTGCAAACATCTCCATGGAGTGTCATCATTGATGGAGAAGTGCAAAGACCTATGAAAATCGCACTAGAAGATATTCTTAAAAAAGTGAAACTTCAAGAGAGGATTTATCATTTTCGCTGTGTGGAAGCTTGGAGCATGAATATTCCTTGGATTGGTTTTGAACTTAGAGAATTATTGGCATTTACAAAACCCAAAGGAAATGCAAGGTTTGTTTTGTTTGAAACACTCAAACAAGCAGATATGCCCGGAGTAAAAAATCCTTCTATCGTGGGGTATATTAAATTTCCTTATTATGAAGGATTGCGATTAGATGAAGCGCAAAATTCTTTGACAATATTGGCAGTGGGAATGTATGGCAAAATTCTTCCTAATCAAAATGGAGCACCTCTACGATTAGTAGTTCCATGGAAATACGGATTTAAAAGTGTTAAATCCATCGTGCGTATTACTTTGGTTGAAAAAATGCCTGTTTCAACATGGATGGGACTAGACAGTTCCGAATATGGTTTTTACGCCAATGTCAATCCTCATGTTGCCCACCCAAGATGGTCTCAGGCAAATGAACGTTTTATTGGAGAGGGATTTAGTTTTCACCGAATGCCTACAAAGCTTTTTAATGGCTATGCCCAAGAAGTTGCAAATTTATATACAGGAATGGATTTGAGAAAAAACTATTAATTTTTATTATGAATAGTTTTGAATTTTATGTTTTAAAAAATTAAAATAATTTAAAAAATAAAATTACTAGATAATCTTAAGTGACTATAAAGCACTTTTAGGTTTATTGCGATAGAATAAGTCTCCATCCCAAAATAATGAAAGGAAAATAGAATGTATGTAAAAAATGTCATCGAAAAAGTTAAGTCTAATTATCCGAGCCAAAAGGAATTTCATCAAGCAGTTGAAGAAGTACTCATATCTTTATCTCCTGTAATTGATAAAAATAAAAAATACCAAGAAAATGCCATCTTGGAACGATTGGTTATTCCTGATAGAGAAATTCATTTTCGTGTGACATGGGTAGATGATAAGGGAAATGTTCAAGTAAATCGAGCTTATCGAATTGAATTTAATTCTGCCATTGGTCCTTATAAAGGCGGGTTGCGATTTCATCCAAGTGTTCATGAGGGTATCATCAAGTTTTTGGGTTTTGAGCAGGTATTCAAAAATTCTTTGACAACACTTGCTATGGGTGGAGGAAAAGGTGGGAGTGATTTTAACCCTAAGGGAAAAAGTGATGGAGAGGTAATGCGATTTTGCCAAGCTTTTATGAATGAACTTTATCGTCATATTGGAGCGCATACAGATGTTCCGGCTGGAGATATTGGCGTAGGAGGAAGAGAAATTGGCTATCTTTTTGGGCAATACAGAAAGCTTACTAATCGATTTGATGGGGTTTTAACAGGCAAGGGGCTTAGTTGGGGCGGTAGTCTTGTAAGACCTGAAGCTACAGGTTATGGTTGTGTTTATTTTGCTGAAGAAATGCTTAAAGAAAGAGGAGAGAGCCTTGAGGGCAAAGTTTGTACAGTCTCAGGAAGTGGGAATGTGGCTATTTACACGGTTGAAAAACTTTATCATCTGGGTGCTAAACCGGTAACCGTAAGTGATTCTAAGGGGATGATTTATGATGAGGGAGGGATTGATGTGGCTCTTCTTAAGGAACTCAAGGAACTTAAAAGAGCAAGCTTAGAAGAATATATTAAAATCAAACCTCAGGCTAAATATACAAAAATTAGTGATTACAAAGAGGGAAGCAATGCTGTTTGGAGCATTCCTTGTTTTGCTGCTTTCCCAAGTGCAACAGAAAATGAACTCAATGCTATAGATGCAAAAACTTTACTTCAAAATGGTTGTAAATGCGTTAGTGAAGGAGCTAATATGCCCTCAACCCTTGAAGCAACAGACTTATTCTTGAAAGCTAAAATTTGCTATGGACCTGGAAAAGCTGCTAATGCCGGGGGTGTAGCTGTGAGTGGTTTGGAAATGGCTCAAAACGCAAGCAAACATTCATGGGATTTTGAAGTTGTTGATAAGCATTTGCATAATATTATGGAAAATATTTTTGCTAATTCTTCTCAGACAGCTAAAGAGTTTGGAGATCCTACCAATCTTGTTTTAGGTGCTAATATTGCCGGATTTAGAAAGGTAGCTGATGCTATGATTGATCAAGGTATTTTATAGGACTTAATCCATTTTATAGGTTAGGAAAATAAAAAATACCAAAAAGCTTTGTTTATAATTTTCAAGATTTAAAGGATATTTTAGTTTTTATGATGTAAAGTAAGCAAAACAAAAAAGAGAGTGGTATTTGCTTTTAAAATGGGAAGATAACTATAGTGTCGATAATGAAATGATCGACACGCAACATAAAAAGCTTTTTGATTTAGCTCAAAAAGCTTACTTAATGACTAATCGTCCTGTAACAAAAGAAGAAATTAAAATAGTTTTAAAAGAATTTTTTGATTATATGCACGAACATTTCAATGACGAAGAAGCCTATATGGAATCTATCGGCTATCCGGGTCTGGAAGAACATAAAAAGTTTCATCGTCAAATTATTTTTAATTTTTCAGAAGCTATCAAAACAATCCATTCAGCCAATGATTTGAAAGATAAAGTTGGTGTTATCGCCAAAGAATGGCTTCTACAACATATTCTCAAAGAAGATATGCAAATTCGTCGTTATTGTAAAGAGAGGGCTTATGTTGAAAATAAAAGTAATGAAAATATCTATGAATATACTTGTGCTTGTAAGGGCAAGATTCATCGTGTCCCTCTTGAAATACATCAAAAAATCCAAACTCAAAACGCAAAATTTATGTGTCGGTTTTGTAAGCAAATTATTCGTTTTAGGTCTTGAAGTTTTTGCAATCTTTTTATTGATTGATTTTTTACTTACATTGATGACATTTTTTTGATGCTTGCTTGTTGCGTTTCTAAGAACATGAGATTTTATTATTTTAATCAAAGTAAGGAAGGATTTTAAAATAGAGAATCTCAATGATAAAGTTTTGGACTATTTTACAAAACTTAAAATTAACAATAACTTTGATGAGTATCGATACTGACAAAATTGTTCTACAAAACGATCCGGAAATAAAGTTTATATTTGTAAAATAAACCTCGAATTTTTTTTAAAATTCAAATTGATATCATGAAGGTAAGTTTCAGAAAATAAAAAGTGGAAATTATTGATTTTATATTGTTTTATGAGAATAGTTTGAAAATAGTGAAATCAAAATAAAAAATCCAGAATTGATAGTTGATCGGTGTTGTAGGAGATTAAGATAGAATTACTTTGATGGTAAAATAAAAAACTTTAATCATTTTGATGATAAAATAATCCAAGAAGAAATAATCTAAAAAGAACAGATCAATCAATCATTTTAAAATACTTCATGCAGAGGGGATTGGAAGTTAAAAATGAGACAAAAGAGTTGTTAAAAGGGATTTTTAGTTAATGGCCGGGTTTAAAAGATATGCAGAATATAAAAAGACTAACATCAAATGGATAAGAGAAATCCTTCAACATTGGGAATACTTACCAAATAGAGCTATATTCAAAGAAAGAAAAACTCGAAATAAAGTTAACGAAGAATTACTCTCTGTTACTATTAAAAAAGGAATAATAAAACAAACTGCACTATTAGAAAATTCTTCCAAAAAAGATTCCTCAAATGAAGATAAATCTAAATACAAATTAGTCAAAATGGGTGATATTGTATACAATAAAATGAGAATGTGGCAAGGTGCAGTGGGTTTTTCAGAATATCAAGGTATAGTTAGTCCTGCATATATAATCTTAAGTCCTTACAAAAAAATATGTTCAAAATTCTTTCATTATATTTTCAGAAGCCCTAATTATATAAAATATTCATATAATAATTCTTATGGAATTTGTGATGACCAATTAAGCTTGCGTTTTGAAGATTTTAATACAATGTATTCGATATGTCCCCCAATTGCAGAACAACAACAAATCGCCACATTCATTGAACATAAAGAAGAACAAATTAACAAATTAATAAGGCGGCAAAAAAGGCTAATAGAGCTTTTGTAAGAATACAAGAAAATTACCATCACTGAGGCTGTAACAAAAGGCTTGGACAAGAATGCCCCTATGAAAGACAGCGGCATAGATTATATCGGTCAAATCCCTCGACATTGGGAGATCAAAAAGTGGAGGCATCTTTTTAAATTTGGCAAAGGTTTAACAATCACAAAGGAAAATCTTCAAGAAAAAGGCGTACCTTGCGTCAATTATGGAGAAATTCATTCTAAATACCCCGTTCAACTTAAAACTGAAATTCATCCATTAAAGTGCGTATCGGAAGACTATATAAAAAAGTACTCTAATAGCCTTATTTCAAAAGGGGATTTTGTCTTTGCTGATACATCAGAGGATCTTGAAGGTTCTGGAAATTTTACATGTTTATTCTCTGATGCCAAAATATTTGCTGGATATCATACAATCACATTGAAACCAATGACACCAAGTTCTTATTCAAATTATTTTGCATATCATTTTGATTCTATTTTAATACGCAAACAAACAAGATTAAAAGTACAAGGTGTAAAAGTTTATAGTGTTTCGCAAAAAATACTTAAAAATAATCTTTGTTTTTATCCGCCATTAATTGAGCAAGAACAAATAGCAAATTATTTAGATTGTATATGTGAAAAAATTGATGCCACAATTAAAAATAAACAACAACAAATCAAATTATTGCAAGAATACAAGAAAATTACCATCACTGAGATTGTAAGTGGGCAAATTGATGTGAGAGATTATAAAATACCCCCCCGGCATTGAAATTGATGAAAATGACACAGAAGATAGAATAAAAAACTTTAAATTGGATGAATAAAGTAATAATATTTTAATATATTAGTTTATAAATAGGAGTTTATACAATATTGTTAAAGCTATAAAATCAATAAATATTTAAAATCTAAATTTATAAAATTGTTTTATATTTATTTGTCAAGACAGATATGGATCTTTTTTGGCGATTTTATGATTCGCTATTTCCCATTACCTGACTTTGAGCATTGGCAATGAGGGGATCAATGATGGTATCTAAATTGCCGGAGAGCATTATCTCTTCTAAACTATAAAGTGTTATTCCAATACGATGATCGGTAAGTCGATTTTGAGGGTAATTATAAGTTCTAATTCTTTCACTTCTATCCCCGCTGCCTACTTGAGTTTTTCTAGCTTCTGAATTTTGTGCTTTTTGTTCTTCAAGTTCGGCTTCATAAATTCTTGCTTTGAGGATTTTCATCGCTTTATCTTTGTTTTTATGTTGAGATTTTTCATCTTGCATTGAGACGCTAATGCCTGTAGGGATATGTGTAATACGCACTGCTGAGTCTGTGGTGTTCACGCATTGCCCCCCATGCCCTCCGGCACGGAATACTTCTATTTTGAGATCATTGGGATTGATAGTGATTTCTACATCATCTACTTCAGGCATGATAGCCACAGTGATAGCAGAAGTATGGATTCTTCCTTGTGATTCGGTTTCAGGAACTCTTTGGACACGATGCGTGCCTCCTTCGTATTTGAGCTTTGAATAAGTCCCCTTTCCCTTTATGAGTGCGATAATTTCTTTATATCCTCCAAAATTATTTTCACTAGAACTTATGATTTCAACCTTCCATTTTTTTAACTCAGCATACCGGCAATAAGCCCGAAAAAGATCCCCTACAAAAATTCCGGCTTCATCCCCGCCTGTCCCTGCACGCAATTCCAGATAGATATTTTTGTCATCATTTGGATCTTTGGGTATCAGGAGAATTTTTATTTCAGATTCCAGGGAATTTTTTTGAGCTTCAAGTAGTTTTAACTCTTCTTTAGCTAATTCGCCTAATTCTTTGTCTTCAAGAAGTAATTTATTCTCTTTGATAGATTGAATGATTTGAATATATTCTTTCGCATTCTGAGCAATTTCTTCAATATCACTTTGTTCTTTGCTGAGCGTAGTAAGTTTTTTGACATCACTAATAACCTGTGGATTGGCAAGCAGTAAGGAGATTTCATCATAACGTCGAACAATAGGAGTAAGTTTTTGAACAAGCATTAAGATCTCTTTTTGCTAGATTGACTTAAGAAATTCTAAAGAAAATCGATTAAATAAATCAAGCAACTTTGGTGGCAATTTTTTTCACTGATGCATGCAGTCTGGATACTTTTCTAGAGGCTGTATTTTTTTTGATAATGCCTTTTGTAACAAATTTATGCAATTCTTTATTGGCAATTTTGAGATTCTCTTGAGCTTTGGAAATGTCATTGGCACTTACAGCCTCACGAACTGCTTTGATGATATTTTTGATTTTTGTTCGATAATATCTGTTTCTCTCTGTTCTTTTTTCCGTTTGTCTAATTCTTTTTTCTGCAGATTTATGATTGGCCATCTTTTTGGTTAATCCTTTTATAATTTTTTTTAAGGCAAAATTATGCCTTAGTTTTGATTAAATGCAGTTTAAAGTATTTTGGCATTGAAATTATGATTTTGGAGATTAAAGATGAAGATTTTTGGAACTGATGGGGTAAGGGGCAAGGCCGGTTTAGATATTACTCCAATGTTTGTGATGAAATTAGGCGCTGCTGCAGGTTTATATTTTCGCAAACATTCTATTACAAATAAAATCTTAGTGGGCAAAGATACGAGACGAAGTGGCTATATGATAGAAAATGCCCTTGTGAGTGCTCTTACTTCAGTGGGTTATGATGTTATTCAAGTAGGACCTATGCCCACTCCTGCGGTTGCATTTTTGACTGAAGATATGCGTTGTGATGCGGGTATTATGATAAGCGCCAGTCATAATCCTTATGAAGACAATGGAATTAAATTTTTTAATCGTTTTGGATACAAGCTTGATGAGAATGCTGAAGCTAAAATAGAAGATCTATTTTATAATGAAGCCTTGATTTCTCGTAGTTATAAAACGGGATTAGAAATTGGAAGTTCTAAACGCATTGATGACGTTGTGGGGCGTTATATTGTACATATCAAAAACTCTTTTCCAAAAAATTTGACTTTACAAGGAATTCGAGTGGTGATTGATACGGCTAATGGAGCGGGGTATAGAGTTGCTCCTACTGTATTTAGTGAGCTTGGGGCAGATGTAGTTGTAATCAATGATGAACCTAATGGTTATAATATTAACCAACAATGTGGGGCAATGCATCCTTTGGCTTTGAGCAATGAAGTTAGGCGTTATCGTGCTGATATTGGGTTTGCCCTTGATGGGGATGCAGATAGGCTTGTGGTTGTTGATAACAAAGGGAACGTCGTAGATGGAGATAAACTTATTGGGGCTTTAAGTGTTTATGAAAAATCATTAAATAAGCTTAAAAATAATCAAGTTGTAGCTACATTAATGAGCAATTTGGCACTACAAGAATATTTATACCGGCACGATATTAGGCTAATTCGATGTAATGTGGGGGATAAGTATGTGTGCGATGAAATGCAAAAAAATAATGCAAATTTTGGAGGGGAACAAAGTGGGCATATCATTTTTGGTGATTATGCCAAAACAGGGGATGGATTAGTTAGCGCTTTGCAGGTTATGGCAGTATTGATGCAAAGTGGCAAAAAAAGCGCTGAAGTTTTAAACCCCTTTGAACTTTATCCCCATAAATTGATTAACCTTGTTATTGAACAAAAAATTTCACTAGAAACTATTGAGGGCTATCAAGATTGGCTTAAGAAAATTGAAGCGCTGGGAATGAGGCATTTAATACGTTATTCAGGCACTGAAAATAAGTTGCGTATTTTGCTTGAGGGCAAGAATAAATTGTTATTGGAATCCACCATTAAAGATTTAAGCGAATTTTTAAAAAGTAAGCTTTGTTAGGTATGGAATGAAAAAAGCTCTTTTGATTTCATGTGTTATATTCCTTCTGACTTTAGGGGTTGATCAATGGATTAAACATTTTATATTAGATGGCTTTGGTTGGGAAAGCAAAGCCCTTTCTATTGTGCTTGTATTTAATAAAGGCGTAGCATTTTCAATGTTGAGTTTTTTGGGTGAAGGGCTTAAATACCTTCAATTAATGCTTATTGTTTTTGTTTGGGTATTGCTTTTACGTCAAAAGGAATTTTTTCTAAAAAATTATTATGCCTTTGGGATAATATTCGGAGCCGGTTTTTCAAATATTTTAGATAGATTTATTCACGGAGGTGTGGTAGATTATGTCTATTGGCATTATGGATTTGAATTTGCGATTTTTAATTTTGCTGATGTGATGATTGATATTGGCGTAGGAATTTTGTTATTAAGAATGGTCTTAAGTAAAACTAAATAATCTATATTGTATAATCGTCTCTATGCTTTTAACTTCTTTAGACTTAGTAAGCTAAAATTACAATCAATGTTAGGTAGTCCGGGAACTAGCTTAAGACATGGTTTGTTTTATTTTGGTTGTTTGGCTAAGACAATAATCAAGAGTGGTCGCGTAGCTCAGTTGGTAGAGCACTACCTTGACATGGTAGTGGTCGTTGGTTCAAGTCCAATCGTGGCCACCATAATAACCCTCAAGTACTTTTTTATTCCCTAATAATTTTATACCTTAGATAAGAAGAGTTTTTGTTTCTTTGTGATCTTTTTTGAGTTCATACTTAGAATCTCATGTTTAATTTGTAAGTCAAACAAATATATTTAATAGACAAAGGCTAACAAGGTTGTTTTTGTGTTTTAAAAAGACTTTAAATACATTTAGATGGAGCAGATTAAAGTTTGTAACTCTTGCGCAGATTGGTTGGTGGGGTATCACCTTAGTAATTTATATTTATGTCTTATATTTTTATATTTCAAAAAACTCAATTTGTAATTTTGTTTTTTGAAACTCAAGCTATCCAAAAATAAAAACAAGTAATTATTATATATATTGCTTATTGGGAAAATATTTATTCCATCGTATTAAGATTTCATTATATCAAAAGTGTCTCTTAAATATATTTTAGAGTATAGAGGCAGTGAGATTATTTTGCTATTGTGGGCAAAGTTATAGAAGATATAAATGGCAAAATGTGTAATGGTTTTAGAAAAACTAAGCCATAACAGACACCATAAGGCTTTTGGATTGCAATGCAAAAAAGGAGAATAATATGGAAAATATTAAAAGTTTTACAACACAAAGAATTCCTGCTAAAGGTTATGCCGTATCTTCAAAGACCGGCAGATTCGAGCCTTTTAGTTTCAATCGTCATCCTATAGGCGATCAGGACATATTTATAGAAATTTTATATGCAGGTGTTTGTCATAGCGACATTCATAGTGTGCGTAGTGAATGGCAAGAAGGGATTTATCCTATGGTTCCCGGTCATGAGATTGCAGGACGCGTGGTAGGGGTAGGTAAGAATGTAAGCAAATTCAAGGTAGGGGATTATGCCGGTGTTGGTTGTATGGTGAATTCATGCGGGGAGTGTGAAGCTTGCAAAAAGAGTCAAGAGCAATTTTGTGAACGTGGGCAATGTGTTTTGACTTATAATTGCATTGATTGTTTTCATGATAATGAACCAACCTATGGAGGGTATTCTAATAATATTGTCGTCTCTGAAAAATTTGCTATTAAAGTCCCTCAAAGCGCTCCCATTGAAAAAATTGCTCCTTTATTGTGTGCAGGGATTACGACTTATTCACCCATTAAATTTTCCAAAATCAAAAAAGGCGATCGCATTGGGGTAGCAGGGTTTGGCGGGCTTGGAAGTATGGCTGTAAAATATGGCGTTCATTTGGGCGCAGAAGTAAGTGTTTTTGCGAGAAATGACAAAAAGAAAAAAGAAGCCTTAGACATGGGAGTAAAAAACTTTTACAGCTCTTTAGAAAATATAAAAGAAAGATTTGATTTTATTATTAGCACTATCCCAACTCATTATAATATTGATGATTATTTGAAATTACTCAAATATGGTGGAGAAATGGCAATTGTTGGTTTGCCTCCAACAGATGTAAATCCTCTTATCAGCGCTTCTGAGCTTGTTTGGACTGCCGGACGCAAAGTTTATGGATCTCTTATTGGGGGCATTCAAGAAACTCAAGAAATGTTGGATTTTTCTATCAAGCATGGTATTTACCCTGAGATTGAGATTATTAGGGCTGATGAGATTGATAAAGCCTATGAAAATCTGACTACAGGCAAGGCTAAATTTCGCTATGTAATTGATATGAGCACTTTATATTAATCCCAACTCATTTTTAATAAATTGTCTATTTGGTGATTTCCAAATAGACGAAAAATCAAAATAGCAAAAATTAAAGACTAGCATCTCCTAAAATCATCTTCTATCCTTATAATATCATCTTCTCCCAGATATTCTCCGACTTGAACTTCAATAATAACAAGATCAATTTTTCCGGGATTTTCTAAGCGGTGCAGTTCTCCCATGGGAATATACGTAGATTCATTGGCTTTTAAAAATATTTTTCTCTCTCCGAGTGTTACATTTGCACTTCCACTTACAACAATCCAATGCTCATTGCGATGAAAATGTTTTTGCAGACTTAAACGGGATTTTGGTTTGACTGTAATTTGCTTGATTTTATAATTAAAAGATTCAAGCAAAACACTATAATGTCCCCAAGGACGATAGGCAGTAGTATGGATTTGAGTAAGTTCGGGACGAGTTTTTTTAAGATCTTGGACAATATCTTTTATTTTTTGGGATTGTCCTTTTTTGCTTATCAATAAAGAGTCATTTGTATCCACAATGATAAGATCCTCAATGCCAATAGTAGCCACTAGTTTATCAGAAATAACAAAATTATTTTTACTGTCTTTAAGAATAAGATCGCTCTTAGAAGCATTTCCTAAGGAGTCTTTTTTCCATTCTTCATTTAAGGATTCAAAACTCCCTACATCATTCCAAGAAAAATCCCCAATAACACATTTAACTTTTTGACTTTTTTCCATTAAGGCATAATCAATACTTATATCCGGAATTTTTTGTGACAAGTCAGGATCTAATCGAATATATTCTTTATCTTTTTGAGACCCATCATAAGCTTTTTTACACGTTTCATAAATCTCTTTGGCATATTTTTGAAGTTCATGTAATAATAAAGATGCTTTGAAACAAAACATCCCGCTATTCCAAAAATAATCGCCTTCTTTGATGTATTGTCGGGCTAGGTTTAAGTTAGGTTTTTCAATGAAGCGTTCTACATTATCTTGATTGCATTTAATGTATCCATAGCCTGTATGCGGGTAAGTGGGTTTTATCCCGAAAGTTACCAGACAGTCTTGTTTGGCATATGCTAAGGCTTCGTTGATGGCTTTTTGATAATTTTTGGTATTTTTGATTAGATGATCACTGGGCAGGGCTAAAATAATCTCATCTTTGCCATATTTGTGAAGGATATCCAAAGCGCTAAAACACAAGGCAGGAGCAGTATTCTTGCCTATTGATTCCAAGATAAAGCTTTCAATATGCATATGTGATTTTTTGGCTTGATCTTGAGCGAGAAAATAATGGGATTGGTTTGCAATTATTTGGAAATGCGCCTGATGAGATTTGATAAAAGGAGCATTTCTAATGAGAGTTTGGGTAAAAAAAGATCCTTTTTGCAAAAGAGGAGCAAATTGTTTTGGTAAAAGAGAACGTGAAAGAGGCCACAGCCTTGTGCCTGAACCTCCACAAAGAATTGCTATTGTCATAAAAATCTCTTTGTAATTGTAATATTTTATATAATTATATAAGATATAAATTGAAAAACTTGTTAAAAACATTTCAATATTAATTTTGCAGGGTTGTGATTTTGATTTTTCTAAAAAATAAAATAGAGGCTTGACAAAATGATTGTAAATTTAATATAATTGCGCCTTTGCAATGTATTTTGCAACTATGAAAGTGCTGGTTTAGCTCAGTTGGTAGAGCAGCTGCCTTGTAAGCAGCAGGTCGGGGGTTCAAGTCCCTTAACCAGCTCCATATTATTTTCAAACCCTAACAGAAATTTCTCTGAATCAGTGTTTGACCAGTGTTGATTGACCATATACGAATGGCTAGCAGGTGAGATACTCAAGTGGCCAACGAGGGCAGACTGTAAATCTGCTGACTATGTCTTCCGTGGTTCGAATCCACGTCTCACCACCAGTTAAAGCAATGCTTTAATTGAATGTTTGATATTATTTTATGGTTCTTAATAGATGCGGGAATAGCTCAGTTGGCTAGAGCATCAGCCTTCCAAGCTGAGGGTCGCGGGTTCGAGCCCCGTTTCCCGCTCCATTTACTGGGAGCTGAACTTCTAAACTTATTAAAAGGTTTTTATAGCTCCAAAATGCCCATATAGCTCAGTGGTAGAGCACTTCCTTGGTAAGGAAGAGGCCGGCGGTTCAATCCCGCTTATGGGCTCCAGTTTTTCTAGATTTTGATATTTTTGTTTTTAGTATCGTTTTTTAACATTGTTGTAAGGACATTTTTATTAGAATCAAAGTTTAAATTTTATTCAGGAGAAAACAATGGCGAAGGAAAAATTTGTCAAAACTAAACCCCATGTTAATATTGGGACAATTGGGCATGTCGATCATGGTAAAACTACTTTGAGTGCCGCTATCTCTGCTGTTTTGTCTCTTAAAGGTCTTGCAGAAATGAAGGACTATGACAATATAGACAACGCCCCGGAAGAAAAAGAAAGAGGTATTACAATTGCAACTTCTCATATTGAATATGAGACAGAGAATCGACATTATGCACACGTAGATTGCCCCGGACACGCAGACTATGTGAAAAATATGATTACAGGTGCTGCTCAAATGGATGGAGCGATCTTGGTCGTATCCGCAGCAGATGGTCCTATGCCTCAAACTAGAGAGCATATATTGTTATCCAGACAAGTAGGTGTTCCTTATATAGTTGTTTTTCTAAACAAGCAAGATATGGTTGATGATCAAGAATTGCTTGATTTGGTTGAAATGGAAGTTAGAGAGCTTTTAAGTGCTTATGAATTTCCCGGAGATGATACTCCAATTGTAGCCGGATCTGCTTTGAAAGCATTAGAAGAAGCGAAATCCGGAAGTGTTGGTGAATGGGGAGAAAAAGTTCTTAAGCTGATGGCAGAAGTTGATCGATATATTCCAACTCCTCAAAGAGATACTGACAAAACTTTCTTGATGCCTGTGGAAGATGTGTTTTCTATTGCAGGTCGCGGGACTGTTGTAACAGGTAGAATCGAAAGAGGTGTAGTTAAAGTTGGCGATGAGGTAGAAATCGTAGGTATTAAGGCAACTCAAAAAACTATAGTTACCGGCGTGGAAATGTTTAGAAAAGAACTTGAAAAAGGTGAAGCTGGCGACAACGTAGGGATTCTTTTGAGAGGCACTAAAAAAGAAGATGTTGAAAGAGGAATGGTTTTATGTAAGCCCGGTTCAATTACCCCACATAAAAAATTTGAAGGTGAGATTTATGTCCTTTCAAAAGAAGAGGGCGGAAGACATACTCCATTTTTTGACAATTACAGACCACAGTTTTATGTTAGAACTACAGATGTGACAGGTGCTATCAGATTACCACAAGGTGTTGAAATGGTTATGCCCGGAGATAATGTAAAAATTAATGTTGAATTAATCAATCCTATTGCGCTTGAGCTTGGAACTAAATTCGCTATCAGAGAAGGTGGTAGAACTGTTGGTGCAGGCGTTGTAACAAAGATTATTGAATAATTAGGAAAAAAAATGAAGGTTAAAATAGGGCTAAAATGTTCTGAATGTGGTGATATTAACTACAGCACAACAAAGAATGCAAAAACAAATACAGAAAAACTGGAGCTCAAAAAGTTCTGCCCTAGGCTTAACAAACACACTGTCCATAAAGAAGTTAAGCTAAAAAGCTAGAGGTTCCTCTAGCTTATAGGTCAGTAGCTCTAATGGTAGAGCATCGGTCTCCAAAACCGAGTGTTGGGGGTTCGAGTCCCTCCTGGCCTGCCATTTTTAAATTGGGCTATAATTTAGAAGTGAGATTTTATGAAAAAAATATTTACATATTATAGGTTAGCTAAAGAAGAGTTATCAAAAGTAATTTTTCCTACCAAAGAACAAATTAGAAATGCTTCAATATCCGTAGTGATTGTTGTGGCTGTTATTACTTTGTTTTTAGCGTTAGTTGATCTTATTTTGTCTGCTTCTGTATCTAGTATTCTGTAAGTAGGAGAATTTATGTCATTAGATTGGTATGCTATACAGACTTATTCGGGTAGTGAGCAGGCTGTTAAAAGAGCAATTGAGAATCTTGTTCAAGAGTATAAAATTGGCGATCGCTTAAAAGAAATTGTAGTCCCTACAGAAGACATTATCGAAATTTCCAAAAAGAGTAAAAATAAAGTTACTGCACAAAGTTTATATCCGGGCTATGTTTTTATTAAAGTGGATTTAGATACTGCACTTTGGCATAAAATACAATCTTTACCCAAGGTTTCAAGGTTCATAGGTGAAAGTAAGAAACCTACACCACTTGGAGAAGCAGATATTAACCATATTTTAGAAAAGGTTAGAAATCGCGCAGCACCTAAGCCTAAAATTTCTTTTGAATCAGGTGAAGTAGTGAGAATCGTAGAAGGTCCTTTTGCAAATTTTACAGCAACAGTTGAGGAATATGACATTGAGCATAGAAAATTGAAATTAAATGTTTCTATATTTGGTAGAAATACTCCTATAGAGATACTATATTCACAAGTAGAGAAAATAGTATAGACTAAAATATTTTTTAAGGAAATAATATGGCAAAAAAAATTGTGGGTGAATTGAAACTTCAAATTCCTGCCGGTAAGGCAAATCCATCGCCCCCTGTAGGTCCTGCTCTTGGACAAAGAGGCGTTAATATTATGGAATTTTGTAAGGCATTTAACGAGAAGACAAAAGATATGGGGAATTTTAATATTCCTGTGATTATCACTGTTTATCAAGATAAGAGTTTTACTTTTATTACTAAAAAACCTCCGGTAACGGATTTGATAAAAAAGACAGCCGGTATTGCTAAAGGTTCAGATAACCCGTTAAAAAACAAAATAGCCAAACTAACACAAAAACAAGTTGAAGAGATAGCAACTCTTAAAATGGAAGATTTAAATGCCAATACTCTTGAAGCAGCTAAAAACATTGTTGCCGGTAGTGCAAGGAGTATGGGTGTTGAAATCGTTGATTAATAAATAATTTTAATGGAGTTTATGGTATGGAAAAAAAGGTAGCCAAAAGATTACAAAGCTTGCTTTCAAAAATTGATAGTAATCGTATATATGATATAAGCAGTGGAGTAGGTGCTGTTAAATCTTTAGCTTCTGCTAAATTTGACGAAACAGTTGAAATTGCTCTTAAGCTTGGCGTAGACCCAAGACATGCCGATCAGATGATAAGAGGAGCGGTTGTCTTGCCTCATGGAACAGGTAAGAAAGTTAGAGTAGCCGTTTTTGCAAAAGGTCTTAAAGCTGATGAGGCAAGAAACGCCGGTGCTGATATAGTCGGTGATGAAGATTTAGCAGAAGAAATCAAAAATGGAAATTTGAATTTTGATATGGTAATAGCAACACCTGATATGATGGCTCTTGTTGGAAAAGTTGGTAGAATTTTAGGACCAAAAGGATTGATGCCAAATCCTAAAACAGGCACTGTTACGATGGAAATAACAAAAGCTGTTGGCAATGCTAAAAGTGGTCAAGTAAATTTTAGAGTGGATAAAAAAGGTAATATTCATGCCCCTATTGGAAAAGTGAGTTTTCCGGAAGAAAAGATCAAAGAAAATATGTTAGAATTCGTCAAAACAGTCAATCGATTGAAGCCTGCAAGTGCAAAAGGTAAATATATCAAAGGGGGCATTTTATCTTTAACAATGTCGCCTTCTATTAAAATTGATTCTCAAGAATTAATGGACATTAAGTAAAATTTAGTTTTTAATCTTTGGACTCAAGATCACAAGGGCGTTTGCTTAATTGATTGAATCTCCTTGTAGAAGTCTAGTCTGGAAAGGAGGAAAAAATGACCAAACATCAAAAAGAACAAGCAGTTGAATATCTCAGCTCAGAATTTAAAAGCGCTTCTGCCCTACTTGTATGTGATTATAAAGGTCTGGCAGTGAAAAACTTAGAAGAACTTAGAAAATCTGCCGGAAATTCAGAAATTAAAGTTCAAGTTATCAAAAATACTTTGGCTAAAATTTCAATGAATAATGCCGGATATCCGGATTTGGACTTGAAAGATACAAATATTTTTATTTGGGGTCAAGATCAAATAACACTCTCAAAATTGGCAGCTAAGTTTGCTGAAGCCAATAAAGAGAAGTTTGTTATTAAAACAGGGTGCTTTGATAACAAAAAAGTTGAGACAGATCACATTATGGCTATTTCTAAATTACCCGGTAGAGATGAGCTTATTGGAATGCTATTGTCTGTTTGGACAGCTCCGGCAAGATATTTTGTCACCGGATTGGACAATCTTAAAAAGCAAAAAGAACAAGAATAAAAAATGAGGAGATCATTATGGCTATTACAAAAGAAGAAATTTTAGATTATATCGGTGGCTTATCAGTTCTTGAATTATCAGAACTTGTTAAAGCTTTTGAAGAAAAGTTTGGTGTAAGTGCTGCGCCTACTATTGTTGCAGGTGCCGGTGTAGCTGCAGGTGCCGGTGGGGCAGTAGAAGAAAAAACAGAATTTAATGTTGTTTTACTTGAAAGTGGTGCTAATAAAATTAATGTTATTAAAGCTGTCAGAGAGATTACGGGTCTTGGCTTAAAAGAAGCTAAAGATGCAACTGAAAACACACCTCATACTCTCAAAGAGGGTATTAATAAAGATGATGCAGAAGCATTTAAGAAAAAACTTGAAGAAGCCGGTGCTAAGGTTGAAATTAAATAATTTTGCTTTTACAGCAATGATTTTTAAATTGCCCAAAAATAGATGTGTGTCTATTTTGGGCTATTCGTTTTTATAGACACTCCAAATAAATTTGATTTTAGAGATAAAATAGGTTTATTTGGAGTGTTTGACTCTTCTAAATTCCACTGAGTGAAGGTTGAAAGTATGCCAACAAAAGTTAAAACAAAAAACAGATTGCGAATTGATTTTACAAAATTACCACAAAGTTTAGAAGTTCCTAATTTGCTTTTATTGCAGAGGGACAGCTATGATTCTTTCTTATCTCCAAAAGATAATAAAGAAAGTGGCATAGAAAAGGTTTTTAAATCCATATTTCCAATTCAAGATGCTCAAAATAGAATTACATTAGAATATGCAGGGTGTGAGTTTGGGAAGCCAAAATATACAATTCGTGAGGCTATGGAGAGAGGGATTACCTATGCGATTCCTTTGAAAATAAAAATCAGATTGATTTTGTGGGACAAAGATGAAAAAGGAGAAAAAATAGGGATTAAGGATATTAAAGAACAAAGTATTTTTATCCGTGAAATTCCCTTGATGACTAACAGAACATCTTTTATTATTAATGGTGTTGAAAGGGTTGTTGTAAATCAGTTGCATCGAAGTCCGGGAGTTATTTTTAAAGAAGAAGAATCCAGTACATCTTTTAACAAACTCATTTATACCGGTCAAATTATTCCTGATAGAGGCTCATGGCTATATTTTGAGTATGATGCAAAAGATACTTTATTTGTCAGAATTAACAAACGTAGAAAAGTACCTGTAACTATACTGTTTAGAGCAATGGGATATAGCAAACGAGATATAATTAAAATGTTTTATCCTCTATTAAATGTTAGGTTTGAAAAAGGCAAATATCTAATCCCTTTTAACCCAAAAGATTTTGATGGAAGGATTGAGTTTGATATAAAAGATTCAAGTGGTGAAGTCGTGATTCCTGCAGGCAAAAGACTCACAGCCAAAAAAGCAAAAGAACTTCAAGAAAAAGGATTAGAGTGGATAGAATACCCTGCAGAAATTCTTTTGAATCGTTATTTGGCTGCACCTATTGTTGATAAGAAAAGTGGTGAAGTTATCCTTGATGCATTAACACAACTTGATGAAGGCAAACTCAAAAAGATTTCAGAAGCAAAAATTAAAGATTTTGTTATTGCTAATGACTTGGCATTGGGATTTGATGATTCTATCATGAATTCATTTGCTTCAGATGCAGAATCTTTGAGACTTCTGAAACAAACTGAAAAAATTGATGATGAAAATGATTTAGCAGCAATTAGAATCTACAAAGTCATGAGACCGGGCGAGCCGGTAACTAAAGAAGTTGCCAAACAATTTGTTAAACAATTATTCTTTGAACCTGAAAGATATGATTTAACCCGTGTGGGTAGGATGAAAATGAATCATAAACTTGGTTTAAATGTGCCTGATTATATAACAGTCTTGACACATGAAGATATTATGGAAACTGTTAAGTATTTGATGAAAGTCAAAAATGGGCAAGGTAGAATTGATGATAGAGATCATTTAGGTAACAGAAGGATCAGAGCAATTGGGGAGTTATTGGCAAATGAGCTTCATACAGGGCTTGTAAAAATGCAAAAGGCTATTAAGGACAAACTTACTACAATGAGTGGTGCTTTTGATACGATTATGCCTCATGATTTGATTAATTCCAAAATGATTACAAGCACAATATTAGAGTTTTTTACAGGGGGTCAGCTTTCTCAATTCATGGATCAAACAAATCCACTTTCAGAGGTTACTCATAAAAGGAGACTTTCAGCGCTTGGAGAAGGTGGTTTGGTTAAAGAAAGAGTTGGGTTTGAAGCTAGAGATGTTCATCCTACTCATTATGGAAGGATTTGCCCAATAGAAACTCCGGAAGGTCAAAATATCGGATTGATTAATACTTTATCTACCTTTACAAGAGTAAATGATCTGGGTTTTATTGAAGCTCCTTATAAAAAAGTCATTAATGGCAAAGTTACAGATGAGATTGTTTATCTTACAGCTACTCAAGAAGATGGCCAAGTGATAGCCCCTGCAAGTGCAAAAGTAAATGATAAGGGGATGATTGTTGAAGATTTGATTGAAACAAGAGTCGGTGGGGAAATTATGTTGAGTGAAAAAAATAAAGTTACTCTCATTGACTTAAGCCCTAGAATGTTAGTTGGCGTTGCAGCTTCTTTGATCCCCTTTTTAGAACACGATGATGCTAACCGTGCTTTGATGGGATCGAATATGCAACGTCAAGCTGTGCCTTTATTGCGTCCGGATGCTCCTATCGTAGGTACAGGGATAGAAAGAATCATTGCTCGAGATTCTTGGGAAGCTATTAAGGCTGTGAGAAAAGGCGTAGTTGAAAAAGTAGATGCAAGAAATATTTATATTTTGGGCGAAGACGAAAATGGCGCTTATATTGATACTTATTCATTGCAAAAAAATCTACGAACAAATCAAAATACAAGTTTTACTCAAAAGCCCATTATAAAAGTAGGCGATGTGGTCGAAAAAAACCAGATCATTGCAGATGGTCCCAGTATGGACAATGGAGAATTAGCGCTTGGTAAAAATATTCGAGTTGCTTTTATGCCTTGGAATGGGTATAACTTTGAAGATGCTATTGTTTTGAGTGAGAGAGTCATTAAAGAAGATGCCTTTACGTCTATACATATTTATGAAAAAGAAATTGAAGCTAGAGAACTGAAGCATGGCATAGAAGAAATTACAGCAGATATTCCAAATGTAAGAGAAGAAGAAATCATTCATCTTGATGGAAGTGGGATTGTTAAAATTGGAACTTACGTAAGCGGGGGAATGATTTTAGTAGGCAAAGTTTCTCCAAAAGGTGAAGTTAAACCTACTCCTGAAGAAAGATTGTTGAGGGCAATTTTTGGAGAAAAAGCCGGGCATGTAGTGAATAAATCACTTTATTGTCCTCCTTCATTGGAAGGGACTGTTGTTGATGTAAAAATTTTTACTAAAAAAGGTTATGAAAAAGATTCAAGAGCTATTAGCGCTTATGAAGAAGAAAAATCTGTTTTGGATATTGAGCACCATGATCGATTAACGATGCTTAATCGAGAAGAAATGTTGAGAATAGGGCTTATGCTTTCAAAAGAAACATTAAGCGGGGATGCTGTTGTTAATGACAAAAAATACAAGAAAGGCGAAATGATCCCAAAAGAAGAAATTGCCAATATCAATCGTTTTACATTAAATACATTAATCAAAAGTTATTCAAAAGCGGTGCAGGCTAAGTATGAGCAGATAAAGACAAACTTTTTGGAACAGAAGAAAACTTTAGGCGAAGAACATGAAGAAAAACTTTCTATTTTGGAAAAAGATGATATCCTCCCTAGCGGTGTTGTCAAACAAGTTAAAATTTATATTGCCACTAAGAGGAAGCTTAAAGTGGGAGATAAAATGGCAGGAAGACATGGAAATAAAGGCATTGTCTCAAATATTATTCCGGCTGTAGATATGCCCTATACATCTGATGGAGAACCTGTTGATATTGTTTTAAATCCTTTGGGTGTCCCTAGTCGTATGAATATTGGACAGATTCTTGAAGTGCATTTAGGATTAGTTGGCAAACGTTTTGGAGAGCAAATCTCTGAAATTTTGAAAAAGCAAACAGGATCTTTTATTAAAAATCTTCGATCTAAAATGCTTGAAATTGCTGAGATAGTCAATGAAAATGAACCTGAAGTCATTGATATTCTCAAAAAATGCAATGATGAAGAATTGCTGGATTATGCAAGAGATTGGAGTCATGGCGTTAAGTTTGCTATTCCTGTATTTGAAGGTATTTCGCAAGAAAAATTTAATAAATTATTTGAAATGGCAAAAATTGCTATGGATGGTAAAACCGATCTTTATGATGGCAAAACAGGCGAAAAAATGAGGGAACGAGTGAATATTGGCTATATGTATATGCTTAAATTACACCATTTAGTTGATGAAAAAGTTCATGCACGAAGCACAGGACCTTATTCGCTTGTAACCCAACAACCTGTTGGAGGTAAGGCACTTTTTGGAGGACAAAGATTTGGAGAGATGGAAGTATGGGCACTAGAGGCTTATGGGGCTGCCCATACACTTAAAGAAATGCTTACAGTTAAATCCGATGATGTTAAAGGTAGAGAAAACGCTTATCGAGCAATTACCAGAGGAGAACATGTAGGAGAATCTGAAATACCTGAAACTTTCTATGTTTTGACTAAAGAACTTCAATCTTTGGCGTTAGATGTTAATATTTTTGGTGATGATATTGATGAAGATGGCAATCCTAAGCCTATTGTAATCAAAGAAGATGATAGACCAAAAGATTTCAATTCTTTTCAATTGGTATTAGCTAGCCCTGAGAAAATTCACTCTTGGAGTCATGGAGAAGTCAAGAAACCTGAAACTATCAATTATAGAACACTTAAGCCTGAAAGAGATGGGCTATTTTGTACAAAAATATTTGGTCCTGTTAGGGATTATGAGTGTTTGTGCGGTAAATATAAAAAACCCAGATACAAAGGGATTGTTTGTGAGAAATGTGGAGTTGAAGTAACAAGCTCCAAAGTCAGACGTTCCAGAATGGGGCATATTGAACTTGTTACTCCTGTTGCTCATATTTGGTATGTAAGCTCATTGCCAAGCCGGATTGGTACATTACTGGGTGTAAAGATGAAGGATTTGGAGCGTGTGCTTTATTATGAAGCCTATATTGTTAAAAATCCCGGAGAAGCATTTTATGATAATGAATCCAGCAAACCTGTAATGAAATATGATGTACTCAATGAAGAGCAGTATCAAAATATTCATCAACGATTTGAAGATAAGGGGTTTGTAGCACAAATGGGCGGTGAGGCAGTAAAAGAATTGCTAGAACAGCTTGATTTAACTATTTTACTCCAAAGTCTTAGAGAAGAAGTTAAAAATACAAATTCAGAAGCAAAGAAAAAAACTATTATCAAACGATTAAAGGTAGTTGAAAGCTTTTTAAATTCCGGTAATAAACCTGAATGGATGATGCTAACTGTGCTACCGGTTCTGCCGCCTGATTTGAGACCTCTTGTTGCTTTAGATGGAGGAAAGTTTGCAGTCAGTGATGTGAATGATTTGTATCGAAGAGTTATCAATAGAAATCAAAGATTGAAACGATTGATGGAATTAGATGCTCCTGAAATTATAGTAAGAAACGAAAAAAGAATGCTACAAGAAGCAGTGGATGCTTTATTTGATAATGGTAGGAATGCAAATGCAGTAAAAGGAGCTAATAAACGCCCTCTCAAATCTTTGTCTGAAATTATCAAGGGCAAACAAGGCAGATTTAGACAAAATTTACTTGGAAAACGTGTGGATTTTTCCGGAAGAAGTGTTATTGTAGTGGGTCCAAATCTCAGGATGGATCAATGTGGTTTACCAAAAAATATGGCTTTGGAACTTTTCAAACCCCATCTTCTGGCAAAATTAGAAGAAAAAGGTTATGCAACTACCCTCAAACAAGCTAAAAAAATGATTGAACAAAAATCCAATGAAGTTTGGGAATGTTTGCAAGATATTGTAGAGGGCTATCCTGTATTATTAAATCGTGCGCCAACTTTGCATAAACAATCTATCCAAGCATTTCACCCTAAGTTAATTGATGGCAAGGCAATCCAATTGCACCCACTTGTTTGTTCTGCTTTTAATGCTGATTTTGATGGGGATCAAATGGCAGTGCATGTTCCTTTATCTCAAGAGGCTATCACAGAATGTAAGATCTTAATGCTAAGCTCAATGAATATTTTATTGCCTGCAAGTGGTAAGGCAGTCGCTGTTCCAAGTCAAGATATGGTTTTGGGGTTGTATTATTTATCGCTGGAGAGGACAGGGGTGAAAGGCGAGCATAAATTATTTGGCAATATTAATGAAATTATGATTGCTATTGATGCTGATGAATTAGATATTAATGCAAAGGTTCGAACGGTTATTGATCGTAGAGTATTGCATACAACAGCAGGCAGATTAATTTTAAAATCTATTTTGCCTGATTTTGTGCCTACTAATCTATGGAATAAAGTGATGAAAAAGAAAGATATCAGTTCTTTGATTGATTATGTATATAAAGAAGGTGGTATCGGGATTACAGCAACTTTTTTGGATAATCTTAAGAATTTAGGCTTTAAATATGCTACCAAAGCAGGTATTTCTATTTCGGCAGCAGATATTATCGTCCCTGATGATAAGCAAAAAGTAATCAATGTTGCAAAAAATGAAGTCAAAAAGATCCAAGCTCAATATGACCAAGGTTTGCTTACTGAACAAGAAAGATATAATAAGATTATTGATATTTGGACAGATACCAACAATAGAATGGGTAAAGAAATGATGACATTAGTAGAGGCTGATAAGGGAGGTTTCAACTCTATTTATATGATGGCTGATTCCGGTGCAAGGGGATCGGCTGCTCAAATCAGACAGCTTTCTGCTATGCGGGGTCTGATGGCTAAACCTGATGGCACAATCATTGAAACTCCCATTATTTCAAACTTCAAAGAAGGATTGAATGTATTGGAGTATTTCAACTCCACACATGGGGCTAGAAAAGGTTTGGCTGATACTGCGCTTAAAACTGCAAATGCAGGGTATTTGACCAGAAAACTTATAGATGTATCTCAAAATGTTAAAGTTATTATGGAAGATTGTGGGACTCATGAAGGGATTGAAATCACCGATATTACTGTGGGTAGTGAGCTTATTGAGCCTTTAGAAGAGAGAATATTTGGTCGGGTATTAGCTGAAGATATTATCGATCCAATCACTAATGAAATTCTCTTGAGCGCAGGGACTTTGATCAGTGAAGAAAAAGCCAAAAAGATTACTGAAGCAGGGGTGAAATCCATTATTATTCGAACTCCTGTTACTTGCAAAGCCCAAAAAGGTGTTTGTGCAAAATGTTATGGGCTTAATTTAGGAGAGGGTAAAATGTCCAAGCCCGGTGAGGCGGTTGGAGTTATTGCAGCCCAATCTATCGGGGAACCCGGAACGCAGCTTACCCTTAGAACATTCCACGTGGGTGGAACAGCATCCAGAAGCCAGGAAGAAAGAGAAATTTTGGCAGAAAAAGAAGGTTTTGTCAGGTATTATAATCTCAAAACTTACAAGAACAAAGAGGGTAAAAATATTGTAGCCAATAGAAGAAATGCCGCTATATTGGTTGTAGAACCCAAAATAAAATCTCCATTTGATGGCGTGCTTAAAATCGATAGCGCTCATGATGAAGTCATTGTAAGTGTCCATAATGATAAGCAAGAGGCTAAGTTTATTTTAAGAAAAGGTGATGTTGCAAAACCCAATGAATTAGCCGGTGTCAGTGGTAAAATAGAAGGAAAAATATTTTTACCTTATGGAACAGGACATCGTGTGAAAGCAGGTGGAAGTATTGTAGATATTATCAAAGACGGTTGGAATATTCCAAATCGTATCCCTTATGCAAGTGAAATTGTTGTGGATGATAATGCTCCTATTGCTCAGAAAATTTATGCAAAAGAAAAAGGTATTGTCAAATACTATACTTTGGAAGCCGATCATCTCCAAAGAGCTAAAGATGTCAAAGCAGGTAATATTGTTAAAGAAAAAGGTATTTTTGCTGTTGTAGCTGATGAAAATGGTCGTGAAGCTATTAGACATTACTTAACAAGAAACTCAAAAATCTTAGTTGGCGATAATAATGAAGTAGATTCTCAAACCCTTATTGCAGAACCCAATTCTAATCTCAAAAATATTATTGCTATTTGGGATCCTTATAATAATCCTATCATATCTGATAAGGCAGGTATTGTAAAATTTGAGGATATTATCCCAAGTGTTACAGTGGCAGAAAAAGAAGATGAAAATACAGGTATTACTAATTTGGTTGTTAATGAATATATTCCTGCAGGGTATAAACCAAGCATTTTGATTGATAATCAAAAAGGTGAAGTCTTGAGATATGTTTTAGATCCTAAAACTTCTATATCTGTTGTAGAAGGATCAAGCGTAGAGGTAGCTGATATTTTGGCAAAAACTCCAAAAGCCACAGTGAAATCAAGAGATATTACCGGAGGTCTTCCTAGAGTTTCAGAACTTTTTGAAGCCAGAAAACCAAAAGATATTGCTGTTCTCTCAGAAATAGATGGTGTTGTAAGTTTTGGCAAACCTATTAGAAACAAAGAGAGAATTATTGTAACTTCTGATGATGGAAGAAGCACAGAATATCTCGTAGATAAGAATAAGCAGATTTTAGTACATGCAGATGAGTTTGTCCATGCAGGTGAAGCCATGACAGATGGAGTTATTTCAAGTCATGATATTTTAAGGATTAGTGGTGAAAAAGAATTGCATAAATATATTGTCAGTGAAGTCCAACAAGTTTATCGCAGACAAGGTGTTAGCATCGCTGATAAGCATATAGAGATTATTGTTTCACAGATGTTGCGACAAGTTAGAATCGTAGATAGTGGCAATACAAAATTCATTGAAGGTGATTTGATAAGTAAAAAACATTTTAAAGAAGAAAATGATAAGACTATCAGATTAAATGGAGAGCCTGCTATTGCAGAGCCTGTTTTACTTGGTATTACCAGAGCTGCAATTGGAAGTGATAGCATTATTTCTGCAGCTTCTTTCCAAGAAACTACCAAAGTCCTTACAGAGGCAAGTATTGCAGCTAAAAAAGACTTTTTGGAAGATTTGAAGGAAAATGTTGTGCTTGGAAGAATGATTCCTGTAGGGACAGGACTTTATAAGAATAAAAAGTTTATTATCAAAGCAGATATACAAGATTGATTGTTTGTATATCTAAGATAAATAAAAGATTTTTTAGTGTAGAATTACAGCATTTTTATTTTAAATTTAGAAAAAGGAATTAAATAAGTGCCAACTATTAATCAACTAGTCAGAAAAGAACGAAAGAAAATTATTAGAAAAACTAAGTCTCCGGCGTTGTTAGAGTGTCCTCAAAGAAGGGGAGTTTGCACACGTGTTTATACTACAACTCCCAAAAAACCAAATTCTGCTTTAAGAAAAGTAGCCAAAGTCCGACTTACAAGCAAAGTAGAGGTGATTAGTTATATACCCGGAGAAGGGCATAACCTACAAGAACACTCTATTGTATTGGTAAGAGGAGGTAGGGTAAAAGACTTACCCGGTGTTAAATATCATATTATTAGAGGTGCTTTAGATACTGCCGGTGTTGCTAAAAGAACAGTATCTCGAAGTAAATATGGTGCCAAAAAAGCAAAAGCCGGTGCAGATAAAAAACAAGGAAAATAAGGAAGGATATTTATGAGAAGAAGAAAGGCTCCAATAAGAGAAATTTTGGGTGATCCTATTTATGGCAATAAGGTTGTAACAAAATTTATCAATAAAATGATGTATGATGGGAAAAAAAGTATTGCTGAAAAAGTGATGTATGCCGCTTTTAACAAAATAGAAGAAAAAAGTGGAGAAAAAGGGATCGAAATATTTGAAAAAGCCCTTGATAAAGTAAAGCCTCTTGTTGAAGTAAGAAGCCGAAGAGTAGGGGGAGCTACTTATCAAGTCCCTGTAGAAGTCAGACCCACAAGACAGCAATCTTTATCAATTCGATGGATACTTGAGGCTACCAGAAAAAGAAACGAGCGGACAATGACAGATAGATTGGCAAATGAACTTATGGACGCTGCAAGCGACAAGGGATCTGCTTTTAAAAAGAAAGAAGATGTACATAAAATGGCTGAAGCCAATAAAGCCTTTGCTCACTATAGATGGTAAGTAAATTTCTTTATCTTTTTCATTCATCAAACTAAACACAAAATCTTTAAATAAGGAAAAAAATGGCAAGGAAAACACCATTAGATAGAATAAGAAATATTGGTATAGCTGCTCATATTGATGCAGGTAAAACAACGACTTCAGAAAGGATACTGTTTTATACAGGTGTTAGTCATAAAATAGGTGAAGTTCATGATGGTGCTGCAACTATGGACTGGATGGAACAAGAAAAAGAAAGAGGCATTACAATTACATCGGCTGCAACTACGTGTTTTTGGAAAGATTACCAAATTAACTTGATAGATACTCCCGGACACGTTGATTTTACCATTGAAGTTGAAAGATCCATGAGAGTTTTAGATGGAGCTGTTGCTGTATTTTGTTCTGTAGGGGGTGTGCAACCCCAAAGTGAAACTGTCTGGAGACAAGCTAATAAATATGGTGTCCCCAGAATGGTATTTGTCAATAAGATGGATAGAATTGGGGCAAATTTTTATAATGTAGAATCTCAAATCAAACAAAGATTAAAAGCCAACCCTATTCCTATCAATATCCCAATAGGAGCAGAAGACACATTTAAAGGTGTGATTGATTTGATAGAAATGAAAGCGATTGTTTGGAATGATGAAACAATGGGTGCCAAATATGATATTGAAGAAATTCCTGCTGATTTGAAAGAAAAAGCAAAAGAATATAGAGAAAAACTTTTAGAAGCTGCTGCAGAGCAAGATGAAGCTTTGATGGAAAAATATTTAAGCGATGGAGAATTGAGTCCTGAAGAAATTAGAAAAGGTATTAAAATTGGTTGTCATAATATGAGTTTAATCCCTATGCTTTGTGGTTCTTCTTTTAAAAATAAAGGCGTGCAAACTTTATTAGATGCAGTTATCCTATTTTTACCGGCTCCTACAGAAGTTGTAGATATTAAAGGGATTGATCCTAAAACTGAGGAAGAAGTCCATGTCCAATCCACTGATAATGGTCATTTTGCCGGTCTTGCTTTTAAAATCATGACCGATCCTTTTGTGGGGCAATTAACATTCGTGCGTGTTTATCGAGGCATGCTTGAATCAGGGAGTTATGTTTTCAACTCTACAAAAGGCAAAAAAGAACGTGTAGGACGATTGTTAAAAATGCACTCTAATAAGCGCGAAGATATTAAGGAGGTTTATGCAGGTGAAATTTGTGCTTTTGTGGGTCTCAAAGATACTTTGACAGGGGATACGCTTTGTGATGAGAAATCTCCTGTCATCCTCGAAAGAATGGAATTTCCTGAGCCTGTGATTCATATTGCAGTAGAACCAAAAACAAAAGCCGATCAAGAAAAAATGGGTATTGCTTTGGGGAAATTAGCCGAAGAAGATCCAAGCTTTAGGGTAAGTACTCAAGAAGAAACAGGACAAACACTCATTGGTGGTATGGGCGAACTTCACTTAGAAATCATTGTTGATCGTCTTAAGAGAGAATTCAAAGTAGAAGCTGAAATTGGACAACCTCAAGTGGCTTTTAGAGAGACTATAAAATCTTCTGTTAATAAAGAATGTAAATATGCCAAACAATCCGGTGGTAGAGGACAATATGGTCATGTGTTTATCAAACTTGAACCCAAAGAACCCGGCAGTGGTTATGAGTTTGTAAATCAGATTTCCGGTGGTGTGATCCCAAAAGAATATATTCCTGCTGTAGATAAAGGTATCCAAGAAGCAATGCAAAGTGGTATTTTGGCAGGTTATCCGGTTGTGGATTTTAAAATTACCCTTTATGATGGCAGTTACCATGATGTGGATTCTTCTGAAATGGCATTTAAGATTGCAGGGTCTATGGCATTTAAAGATGCTTGCAGGGATGCGAATCCGGTTTTGCTTGAACCTATGATGAAGGTAGAAGTAGAAGTTCCTGAAGAATACATGGGTGATGTTATTGGTGATTTGAATAGAAGAAGAGGTCAAATTAATGCTATGGATGATAGAATGGGCTTGAAGATTGTCAATGCTTTTGTTCCATTAGCAGAAATGTTTGGATATTCTACTGATTTACGTTCAGCCACACAAGGAAGAGGCACTTACTCAATGGAATTTAATCATTATGGAGAAGTTCCATCAAATATCGCTAAAGAAATTGTAGAGAAACGCAAAGGCTGATTTCATTAATTTTAAAGATTAGGGTATAAATCTTATCCTAATCTCATTTTGATTTTATTTTTGTACTACTATTTTTGATAAATTTTTTAAAATTCTCTAAATTAATCTAAAATTGCTTTCTTAATTCTTGATTATAAAATATTTTATTCCAATTTGATTGTTGCGATTGATATTCCAAAATATTATATAGAATCTAAGTTTTATAATTTTGAGATCTAAATGAAAAGTTCCGTTTAGATTTTTTATGGCAAATTAAATAGAAAATATAGTCTCTAGTATGTAAAAATATAATATGTAATATATCTATGCCAAGCAAGAGGGCATTCTTATCTAAATTACTAAGTATTGATAAAAAATAATGATAGTAAATATAGTAAAATTATAACTATTTTTTGTCTAATAAACTTCTAAATTCCCTGTTGCTCTTCATTTTATGATAAGAATTTTCTTAAGGATGAGATAAATTTATTTTGGTTTTAAAGAGAGGATAAAAAATTTATAAATGAAATTATTTTTTAATTATATATTATTTCATTAAAAGATAAATATATTTATTTATATATAAAAATTATTTTTTTAGTATTTAGTAATTAGAGATAAAATATAGAGAATTAATAATAAAAAATATCAAAAAATCATGAATATGAAGAATTTAAATACTATTAAAATACATAAAATAGACTATAAATAAAAAATAGTTTAAAATTCTAACCTCTCAATTTTTATTTTATAAGAATTAAGAGGTTTTGAAACTTAGTTTAAAAAAGCATCTTTGACTTTTTAAAACTTAGCAATTTTACCTTTTGCTATAATACAAACTTTATGAGAAAAAAATCCATTTTTGATGGTTTGATTGATTTGGGCATCTATGAGGAAATTACCCTCAAAGCCTCTCTTATTTCCATTTTCTATGGCATTTTCTACGGCTTTTCTCACCAGAGCGCTAACATCTTTATCTACAGGATTTAAAATAGTATTATAGCAGCTTTCCCCTTCCACAGGTATTTCTGATATTTTGATATTGGAGGGGATATTTACTTTATCTGTAGAAATGAGTGTAAAATTTGCAGAATAATTTTGGGGCGCACATCCGATAAATAAAAGAGTGCAAATACACACATATAAAATCCTCATTTTAATCCTTTTGATTTAAAATATTAATTTTGATTTTCATGTCCGAAACCGGACTTAATCTCAGACACATTGATTATTCCATTTTTAAGAAAAGCGCATTAAAGCAAAGCTAAAATTCCGCCTATAATTCCAAATCCTGAGCCTACTCCTAGTGTAGCACCAAGTCCATCCCAAAAACTACTCTAAAATCCAAATCCTTGAGTATGTCTCATTTCGTCATTATCAAGCGCCATTATATTAACTTTTGCATCTCCAAACATAAGATTGATATCTTTGTCATTCAATGTGGGTACATTTTGAGTCAAAACAACTTTTTGGGTTTGTAGATCTGTAGGTTTTGCATATACAAATCCGGAAGATAAAAATAAAATAGAAGCAAAAACTAAAATTAGTTTTTTCATTTCTTCTCCTTTAAAAATTATTAATCTATAAAATTTTATTATAGATTCTAGAATTTTAATATATTTTAATATTAAAGTCAATATAGATAAATATAAATTTTATTATTTAAAATAAAATATTCATTATAGAATATTCTATTATTATAAATGATAAGAATTAACATAAATAGATTTAAAATATTTCGTAATGAAATAATATAAATGGTATAAAAGACATCTTTAAATACAAATTTTTGATATTTATAGATAAAAATATCATTAAATTGAAACTAAAATAACCAATAGAATAAATTAGTGTTACTATAAAAATCAAATGATATTTTATTTGAAGGTTTTTTGCATAGGAAATTTTAGATTGAGATCTCGATAATTTTTTGAGGATTTTCTAAATTAATTGTTGGAGTTTATTGAGATGCTTTGGTTATTCTTACAAAAAGTAAAAAATCAATTAATGATTTTAAAATATGATAAAATAAGAAGATGTTTGAATCTTTAAAATTTCAAAGACTCTTGGGGCAAGCAGGAGGAGGTCTATTTTATGAAAAATTTTGGATAAATCAGGTATCTTTGTGATTAAAAATAAGATTGGGTGTATGAAAGATATTTTAATAAAATCAAGTCAAATCTATTATCAATTTTTAGAACAAAATCATTTAGGTTTGGATGAAATAAAAATTATTGATTATAATCTTCAAAAAGATGAAATTTGTTTTATGCTTAAAAGTAAGATTTTTAATTTCGAAAGTTTGATATTAAGAATAGAACAAGAAGATTTTTTGATAGGTGAGGAGGGATTAGAACAAAAATATTTTGATGAAAAGTCAAATATTTTATGTCTAAATATTGATAAAACAATGTATCAAATCATCACAAAAGCTCAAAAAGCAAATATAAGGCTTTTTAGTGATCTGAAATTTTTGGTCAAAAATGTTGAAGATTTTTTTCGAGCAAGTCATTTTATCGGGCTACCTAAAAAGGTGGATATGCTTGAACCTGTTGTGATGAAAAATGCTACTCCTGAGCAAGTTTTTGCAATCAAAAGTATTTTTTCTTATCCCATTACTTATGTGTGGGGACCTCCGGGAAGCGGAAAAACACAAATTATTTTATTTCAATCACTTTTTAACTTAATTCAAGCGGGCAAAAAAGTCTGCGTACTTGCCCCTACAAACAATTCTTTAGAACAAGTCTTAAAGACCTTAATCAAAAAGTTTGATGAGCTTGGGTTAAATCGGGAAAAAATTTTACGCTTGGGAATGCCTACAAATACATTTTTAAGCGCTTATTGGGAAGTTTGTGATCCCAATATTCTCAAAAAATCCGCTTCCCAAAATCTTTTTAGTTTTGATGTTAATTTGAAAGATAGGCTTAAAAATTCTCTGATTATAGGCATGACTGTTGATGGTTTTATCCGTAAATACAGGAGTTTGGAAGTGAATTTTGAGCATATTTTTTTGGATGAGTGCGCTTTTACCCCGCTCATTAAAAGTTGCGCTCTTTGTGTAGATAATATCCCGCTTACTTTGCTTGGAGATCACAAGCAGCTTAGTCCAATTTGTGAAATGCCCCTAAAAGATATTCAAACCCAAGAAAATTTTTATGCAAATTTATGGAATCTTTCTGCCTTGAATCTTGAAGAGTTTTTGAGTAGCCAAGATTTTAATAAAGACAATTCTATATTCACAAAAACACAATATGATCAAGTGCATTTTGAGGATATCTATGTGGCAAGATTGACAAAAACACACCGCTATGGAGATAATTTGGCAAAGATTTTAGATAAGCATATTTATAAAAATGGACTTCGCGGGCTACATAGCCATACAGAACTTTTTTATTTGCATAGCCCTCCGGACAAAAGAGACAGAGATTATATAAGTTTTAGTGAGGCTAAAAATGCCCTAGAGCTTGCGCGTTTATTTTGGAAAGACAATTATGGTGTCCTCACCCCTTTTGTGAAACAAAGACGCCATATGATTGAGATAGGTATCCCACATGATAAGGTCTGGACTATCCATGGTTCACAAGGTCAAGAGTTTGATACTGTGATTTTTTCTCCTGTTGTTTTGCATTATCATCTTACAAATTCATCTAATCTCAAGGCTTTGCATGCTTTAAATGTTGCTATTAGCAGGATCAAAAAACGACTTATCATTGTCTGTGATTATCAGTTTTGGCATCTTCAAAAGGGGCAATTTCTCAAAAATATTCTTGATATTTCAAAACCTTTTGATAAAGGCAGTGTTTTACCTTTTTGATCATTCAATATTGCCATATTTATAATACGCAGCGCAAGCCCCTTCTGAGCTTACCATACAACTTCCTATAGGATTTATGGGGGTGCAAGATTTGCCAAAGACTTTGCAATCATAGGGTTTGGCGACTCCTCTGAGAATATCCCCGCATCTGCAAGCTTTATTATCTTTGATAGGGGTTTGACGTAGAATTTTTGAAAACAAAACCTCTGCATCTAAGAAAGCATATTCTTCTTTGAGTTTGAGCGCAGAATAAGGGATGTTCCCTAATCCCCTCCATTCAAAGTTTTGCCTTGGGGTCATAAATTTTTCTATCATTTTTTGGGCTTTTGTATTGCCCTCCATATTCACAATGCGGGAATATTGTATTTCAAGCTTAGCTGTTTTTTGAGTCGCTTGGGTTACCAGATGCAAGATACTTTCCATCATGTCCACAGGCTCAAAGCCACTGACCACAATAGGGATATGGTATTTTTCCAAAATAGGCCGGTAAATTTTTGCCCCTGTGATAACACTTACATGAGAAGGGGCTATGAGGGCATTGATTTTGCAATCAGGAGAATGAAGGATTACCTCTAGAGGGGGAGGGACCAAAACATGGTTGATGTGAAAAAAAAGATTTTTGATTTTCAAATTTTGTACTTGTTGCAATAATGCTGCGCTCATAGGTGTCGTCGTTTCAAATCCAATAGCAAAATAAACAACTGTTTTATCAGGATTTTGACGCGCAACCTCTAAGGCTTGCAAAGGTGAATAAATAAAACCAACATTTTTTCCCTTTGAACGCGCATCTTGCAAGCTACCTTTAGATCCCGGGACTTTAAGCATATCCCCAAGTGTAAGCAAGATTGTATTCTCAGCACAAGCAATATCATAGGCTTGATCAATTCTATTTTTGGGCATAATACATACAGGACAACCCGGACCATGGACAAACTCTATATTTGGAGGTAACAAATGAGATAAACCATATTTCATTAAAGTATGCGTATGTCCTCCACAAACTTCCATAATATAAAGTTTTTCATTAAGTTTAGAGGCGATATGAGAGATCTTTGCAGATAGAGCAAGAATAGCTTGCTTATCTCGAAAAGAGTCTATCAATAAGGAATCACTCATATTTTAATCTTTAGGTATATTTTTGATGATTTCTTCAAGAGGTGGCTTTTGAGGTAAATATTTTTTTACTTCATTTTCAGAAAGTTTTTTCCATATAAGGTTTTCTCCCATGAAGCCGGTTTTATCAATACTTGCTCTTAGTTGGAGTTCATTATTTTCAGGAGTGATTTTGAGGTAATAGGTTTTACCATTATCAAAGTTATAGATTTTGCCATTTTTGTAGTTATCCCCATTTTTTACGAGATCAAAAACAAATACCACTCCCTTATCAAGCCTGTTTCTAAGATTTATATTAGGATTGTGAATATCTTTTCTTGGCTGTGATCCATCAATATTTGCAAAACCATAAGCATAATATTTATTATTATATTTGAAAAATTCCACAATGGCTTGAGTTTTGTCTTTTCCCCCATGGGTTAAATAAAAGCCACTGATGTCATTTGCTCCGACAAATCCTATGAAACAAAACAAAACAATGAATAATTTTTTCATTTATACTCCTCATCAATATATTCTTCATCCATTGATTGTATCATTTTTTCATAGAGTTTGATAGATTCCAGAGCGCTAGCTTCGTCAATTTTACTCATAACATACCCGATATGCAACAATACATATTCTCCAATATGGACTTCTTCTTCCATCAAATCAAGGCTTGCTTGACGTCTAACTCCCATAGTTTCAAGAGTAACCGAATGGGTAGCTTTATCAATGCTGATAACTTTAGAAGGGATAGCTAAGCACATTTTATCTTCCTTAAAATGAGTATTTGGAATAATATTCTTGCTGTTTATTTTTGACAATAAAATCTTTAAAAATTTCAAGACTTTTTGTATCTTTGGTGCTGGTAAGGAATAAGGGCACATTGGGTTTAAGCTTTGCCATATCTTCTTTGACTTGAGAAACTCTAAAACCAAAATAATCAATCATGTCTGATTTGCTGATAACTACAGCATCTGCACATAAGAACATTGTGGGGTATTTGAGAACCTTATCATCTCCTTCGGGTACAGACAACAAGACGATATTGAGTGCAGCTCCCAAATCATAACTTGCAGGACATACGAGGTTACCTACATTTTCTATAACCAAATAATCAACATCTTCGGTAGCTCCTTGGGCTTGAAGTTTTTCATAAGCTGTTTCTACCATGCTTGCTTCAAGATGACAAGCTTCTCCGGTAGCAATTTGTTGGGCATGGATACCTTTTTTGATAAGCCTATCTGCATCGCGATTGGTTTGGAGATCCCCTTCAACCACGCAGAATTTAAAATCATCAAACATGCTCAGACTTTCTAACAATGTAGTTTTTCCACTTCCCGGAGAACTCATCAAATTGATGGTATAAAGTCCGTCATCTTTGTATTTTTGGCGTAAGGAATTGGCTTTGATGTCATTTTTGCTGAGAATTTTTTCTACAATTTGCACGCTTTTTTTATTGAGATTGGGGTTGTTGTTGAGGGATGCGGCTCTTGTGTTCATTGTTTTTCCTTAATTTTTGGGTTGTTTGATATATTATACTTTTTAGATCTAAATATTCAATTATTTCAGCGCCCCAATCAACCCAAATCTTCCTGTAACCCCTTCTCTACGATAAGAAAATAAATCTTTTTGGCAGCAAGAACAAGAGGGCAAGATTTCAATATGGTCTTTTTGAATATGGTTTTTTTCTAATTCATCTTGAAGCAAACCAATCAAATCCAAATGATGGGAATCATTTTTGCCAATAAGATAATTTTTGTCAAAACATAGGGCAACATCTTCTTTGACTTCATAGCAACATTTTCGAATAGATGCCCCTACAAAGACAAACATACGGGCACTATCCCCACCATGTATTTGAACAAGAGAGTTGATTGTATGGGTAATAATAGATTTTCTCATGCCTTCTCTGCCGGCATGAATAAGGGCAAAAGCACGGATATAAGGCTCATAAATCAATATAGGATTGCAATCAGCAACCATTACCATACAACAGAAATTTTTATCTTTGCAAATCATGGCATCTCCTGTGCCTACAAACCCATCAGGATAATATTTTTTATCAATATTTAAAATATGCTTGCTATGGGTTTGATCCATCCACAAAAGTTGCTTATGGGGATAGAGAGTGTTTTGAATTATTTCTCTATTATGTCGGACGCAGGATTTTTTATCCCCGACATGATAGGCAAGGTTGAGGTTATCATAAGGGGGCGAGCTTATGCCCCCATGTCTTGAAGTAAGAAAAAATTCAATACCGCCGGATTGGAACAAAGGGCTTTGATTGCTGGAATAAAAAATTTCTTTTTCATTAACCATTTATTTATCCTTATAAAATAGTCAAATTGACTTAAGTCAAAATATAGTTCTCATTTTATCACTAAAATAACAATTGCAAATCACAAAAAAAGGAGGATTTTTGAAAACAAGTAAGTCAAAAGCTTTATCCCTTCTTGCTGTTATAGCTGTATTTGTAGTAGTTATGGTCATAGGAGGGGGGATATATACATTTTATAACGCGAAAGGTTTTTCTTATTTGAGTAGTGATTCGAGTGCTTGTAATAATTGTCATGTAATGAATAGTGTTTATGATGATTGGAATAAAAGCTCTCATAAAGGGGTAGCTACGTGTATTGATTGCCACTTGCCTCATGAATTTATTCGCAAATGGATAGCAAAAGCGCAAAGTGGAGTAGGGCATGCCTATGCTTTTAGTTTCAAAAAAGATTTGCCTATGTATTTTCATGCCACCCAAAAAACTCAAGAAGTAGTGCAAGAGAATTGCATGCGTTGCCATTTGCCATATGTAAAAAATGTTGTAAACCCAACTTTAGGTGATCCCCATCAAGACAAAGCTTTGAAATGTGTCTCTTGTCATAAGGGCGTGGGGCATTTACGCGGATTTTAATTTTAGGAGGAGATAATGAAGAATAAGATATTATGGATTGTAATTGTTGTGGGTATAGTAGTGGGAGCGGGAATATTTTGGTTAAATACGGACATCACGCATAAAAAAATGGAAGCTTTAGAAATCAAATCTGATTTTAAGCTTAGCGATGAAGATCCAAGATTTCAAACCTGGGGCAAATACTTTCCGGATTATGTAGATATGTATTTAAGTATAGAGGATCAAAAGCCATCCCCCACACATTTTGGTGGAAATCTTGCTTACAATAAATTGATGAGATACCCTCAACTTACTATACTTTGGGCAGGGTATGCTTTTAGTGCGGATTTCAATGAAGAAAGAGGGCATTTTTATGCTCAAAATGATCAAATGAATACAGCCAGAAATCATAAGGATTTTTTAAATTCTTTTGGTTTGGCAAGTTTTGACGGGCAGCCAACTGCTTGCATGAATTGCCATAGCGGTTGGACGCCGTGGTTATATAAAAATGTTGCCAAAGGGGATTGGGCAGTTTTTAATACAACTCAATATTGGACAATGATTAAAAATGTTCCCTTGATGGATGCAAAAGACCCCAATAGTCAAGATCATAGAGGGATTCATGGGGGGACAAGGATGGGATTGGTTTGCGCAGATTGTCATAATCCCAATGATATGGGCTTGAGATTGACTCGCCCTGCAGCTATTAAGGCATTGATAGCCAGAGGTTATGAACCTGATAGTATTGCAGGGATCAAGGCTGGCAGACAAGAAATGCGGACTCTGGTTTGTTCTCAATGTCATGTAGAATATTATTTTCGCCCCACAGGGGGAAAAGTAGTCGTAATGGGAGAGAGTATCTCTTCAGATCCCAATGCCAAATGGTGGAATGGTAAGCAAAAAACTTATGATGAAACAGATATTTGGAGAAACAATAATAAACCTATTGAAATAGCAGCCAATGGAATAGAACTTACTTTTCCTTGGGATGAATGGAAAAAAGGCAAACCTTTTAGGATTGAAATGCTTGATGATTACTATGATAAAATTAAGGATATTTTTCCTTATGATTGGATTCATAAAGATACCAAAGCCCCTATGTTAAAAATGCAACACCCGGAATCAGAAATGTATAGTGGAGGTGTGCATGCAGCTAATGGTGTCAGTTGTGTAGATTGTCATATGCCCTATATCCGAAAAGGGGCAAAAAAACTCACCCAACACAATATTACCTCACCTCTTAAAGATATCAATAGTTCTTGTAAAAGTTGCCATGCTCAAAGTGAGGATTATTTGAGAAAACAAGTCTATGGGATTCAAAATTCTATAGCTTATGATTTAAGAAGCGCTGAATATGCTATTGTAAGCTTAATAAAAGACATTAAATATGTCCGTGAAGAACTTGGCAAACAAAAACTTTATCAAAGTAACTCTAAGCCTGATAATGCCAAGATTACTCAAATCCTTCAAGAAGTCTTAGAACTTCATAGAAAATCTCAAATGAGGGCAGATTTTGTCAATGCGGAAAATTCCGGAGGTTTTCATAATCCAAAAGAGGCTGCCAGAGCATTATTGCAAGCAATTAACATGGCAAGATACGCCCAAAGTTTGCTTACAGAAGTAGCCGCAAAAAATCATATCCAATTCAAGCCCTCTAATTTGGGATTTCAAGATATTTTTAAGCTTGCCCCCAGTCAATTACGATGGAAAGCAGATGTAGGTGATCACAAAAAAGGAGATAAATTTTATCAAGAAAATGATGTCAATGTTGCTCCTCCCAAAGAACTTATAGAACTTGATAAAGAAATAAATCCTTATAATTACAAGGCTTTAGATTAAAACAAGCCTGTAATGTTGTATGGTTGTGTTTGGTTTATGGGATACTTGATTGATATTAAACATAGGAGATTTTCCTGTGTTTAATCAAATTCTTTTTAAAACTCTATTGTACAAAGAGATAAAATAATGGCTTTATATTGTCCTTTTAGTTTGGATTTTATAATAGAATGTTAGAATTTGAAGATAAGTTTATTTTGAAAGGATAAATAATGAGTATTCCTAAGCGTAATGAATTAAAGGATATCAAAGATTTTTTTGCTTTTTGTAAGGAAAATGATGTAGAATTTGTGGATTTTAGATTTACAGATATTAAAGGAATATGGCATCACATGGCTTATTCTTTTAGCGCTATCAATGAAGAAACATTTCAAAATGGCATTCCTTTTGATGCAAGCTCTCTAAAAGCATGGCAGCCTATCCAACATTCTGATATGATTTTGTTGCCTGATTTGGTGAGGTATTTTATCGATCCTTTTAGCGCAGATACGACAATAGTTGTTTTTTGTGATGTTTGGGATATTTACAAAAATCAACCTTATGAGAAATGCCCTAGAAGCCTGGCAAAAAAAGCTGTTTCTTATTTGAAAGAGACAGGTATTGGTGATGTAGCCTATATTGGTCCTGAGAATGAATTTTTTATTTTTGATTCTATCAAAATTACAGATGCGGTCAATTGCCAATATTACGAGATTGATAGTGAGGAAGGCGAATGGAATAGAAGCAGATCTTTTGAAGGGGGTATCAATTCAGGTCATCGCCCCGGCACGAAGGGGGGATATTTCCCTGTCCCGCCGGTAGATTCGATGATGGATTTGCGTGCAGAGATTGTCAAAGTCCTCAACCAAGTAGGGCTGGAAACTTTTGTTGTCCATCATGAAGTTGCCCAAGGTCAAGGTGAGGTCGGGATTAAATTTGGTGATTTGGTAGAAGCTGCTGATAATGTTCAAAAGTTAAAATATGTCGTTAAAATGGTGGCTCATCTCAATGGTAAAACAGCAACTTTCATGCCTAAGCCACTTTTTGGAGACAATGGAAGTGGTATGCACACGCATGTGAGTATTTGGAAAGAAGGACAAAATCTCTTTGGAGGACAAAAATATCAAGGCTTAAGCGAAGATGCTTTGTATTTTCTAGGGGGGGTATTAGGACATGCCAGAAGCGTAGCTGCTTTTACAAATGCTTCTACTAATTCTTACAAAAGATTGATTCCGGGATTTGAAGCGCCTTCTATTTTGACTTATTCAGCACAAAACAGAAGTGCAAGTGTTAGGATACCTTATGGTGTTTCAGATAAAAGTGCAAGGTTAGAATTTCGTTTTCCGGATAGTTCTGCCAACCCATATCTGGCATTTTCATGTATTTTGATGGCAGGGCTTGATGGTATTATTCATAAAATTGATCCCGGAAAACCTATGGATATTGATTTGTTTGAACTTTCTCTTGATGAGATTCGAGAAAAAGGCATCAAACAAATGCCCCATACCCTAAGAAGCGCGATAGAAGAAATGCTTTTAGATAGAAAATACCTCAAAGCAGGCGATGTTTTTACAGAGGATTTTATACAAGTCTATAAGACTTTCAAATTTGAGTCTGAAATTTGGCCATGGGAAGGACGCCCTCATCCATTTGAATTTATTTCTACTTATTCTTGCTGATTTTTATCATAATCATCTGCTAAGGCAGATGATTATTTTTTCAAATTGATCTCTTCATTAAAATATTTGGCACACTAATTGCTTGTTATATCTAAAACATTAGCAAAAGGATTTATATATGCTTAGATCTATGTGGTCTGGTGTGAGTGGTATGCAAGCTCACCAAATAGCGCTTGATATTGAGAGCAATAATATTGCAAATGTCAATACGGTAGGGTTTAAATATTCCAGGGCTTCATTTGTGGATATGCTTTCGCAGATTAAATTGATTGCAACTTCTCCTTACAAAAATGGTTTAGGCGGTCAGAATGATTTTTCTGTAGGCTTAGGGGTAGCTGTGGATGCGACAACAAAAGTTTTTTCTCAAGGAAGCACCCAAAATACAGATGTAAAAACAGATTTAGCCATCGAAGGAGAAGGCTTTTTTGTTATCAGTCCTGATAGAGGCACAACAAGAAATTTTACAAGAGATGGGGAGTTTGTATTTGATGCTGATGGTAGTCTTGTAACTACAGGGGGATATGTTGTCCAAGGTTGGGTGAGAAATGACATTGAAAATGCTTCTAAAATGAGTGATGCAGATTTTTTCAAAGTCGATAACACGGGTCCTTTAGAAAATATTCGTATTGATCCGGGCATGGTGATGCCTGCTCGGGCAAGCACAAAAATCAGCATGAGGGCAAATCTGGATGCAGGGAGACACGTAGATCAAACAGGCAATATTTTTGCACTGGATTCTAGTGCAAAAACAGCTTCTGATGGGGTTAGTCCTATTTATGATTCAAAATCCAATCTCACACAAATGGCAGAAGATTTTGGAGCATTGTTTAATCAAGATGGAGATGCTTTTTCATTGAACGAAAATCAAGGGATCTGGGTGAGTTACAAGACTTCTGAGATGAAAAATGAAATTATCAATTCTAATGAGACAAATACTATCGGACTCAATGATACTCAAATCTCTTTTAGCAATGACTCGGCAGTTAGTGGGATTTCTACCATGATTGCTGCCCAAAATGCCATCAATGCCGTGAAAGACAAAACCGGTGTAGAAGCTTATGTAGATGCCGGATTGTTGCGATTAGAGAATAGAAATGAACTTGATGGAGACGAAAAGGTTAAAAATATTCGCATAACCTCTTCAGGAACGGGTGCTTTTGCTGATTTTATTGAAGGAGATGCCAACATTACTGCTTTTAGATATCGCTATACCAAATCTGTTAGTCCGGATTCTGCAACAGGACAATTCCGGACTACTGAAGATCTCAGAGAATTGATGCAATATGATGCTAATATGATCAAAGAACCTACCAAGATCTATAGTGATAGTGCTGCCTCTGTATCTGTTACGGTTAATAAATTTGGTATGTTTGAAATTTCCAATAAAGATAATGGAGATGACAAAAAAGACAACCTCAATATCTTTGTGAGTAGTTATGCATCCGAAAATGTTACCAATAATATTTTATTCAAAGACACTATGAAAGCGCTTAATACTGCCTCTTTGATAGAAGGAGGGACAGCGACAAGCACTTCAAAAATTACCCATGCTATCCATACAACAAGTATTGATATTGTCGATAGCTTAGGGACAAAACATACATTAAGATTTGAATTTTATAAAAGTGGTGGATCTGAGTGGAATTATCGGGCTGTTGTCCCGGAACCCTCAGAGATATATGGAGGTTCCCCTAGCAGGCCTAATATCTTTGAAGGAGGGCGATTACGCTTTAACAGCGATGGGAGTTTGGCAAGCATGAACCCTCCTGTGTTGCAATTTGATCCCAAAAATGGATCCAATGCGCCCCAAAGAATTGATTTAAATTTTGGTGCTATGGGTGGTTTTGGCGGATTGACAAGTGTTGATAAAATCTCAGAAACCTATGCTATCAATCAAGATGGTTATCAAGCAGGTGATTTAATGGATGTGAGATTTGATTCGAACGGATCATTACTGGGGGCTTTTAGCAATGGGAGGACATTAGCACTTGCCCAAGTCGCCCTTGCAAATTTCTCTAACAATGCAGGACTCCAATCAGAGGGCGGGAATGTCTTTTCACAAACAGGGAATTCAGGTGATGCTATGATTGGAGCAGCCAATACAGGTAGGAGAGGGGGAGTATCAGGGTCCAAACTTGAGATGAGTAATGTTGATTTAAGCCGTAGTCTTACGCAATTAATCGTCGTCCAAAGAGGGTTTCAGGCTAACTCCAAAGCCGTAACAACCTCTGATCAAATTCTCAATACACTTTTAAATTTGAAGCAATAATCCGCCTGTTGGTGAGATTAGCTTCTATAATCTGCATTAATATCAATATATTGATGGCTTAAATCACAACCATAAGCCCTAAAGCTTCCATTGCCAACTCCTAGGGCGCATTGGATAACAAAAGAATCTGTTTGCATGATGGCAGCAGCTTTTTTCTCAGTATGTGTATCAAAAAGAATTTGACCTCTATCAAACACAAGTACATCCCCAATTTGGATTTTTAAACTATCTTCATAGGCTTCTATACCACAAGAACCAATCGTTGAAGCAATGCGTCCCCAATTAGGATCACAGCCAAAAATAGCTGTTTTGACCAACAAAGAATTGCTGAGGGCTTTGGCAGCTTTGATGGCTTGTTCTTCATTTTTGGCTTGGATAACTTCAAAAGCTACTAATTTATGGGATCCTTCCCCATCTAAGACAATATCCATAGCAAGTTTATTCATGATGATTTTTAAGGCTTCTCTAAAGGCATCTTCATCATAAGCCCCACTGAGATTATTAGCAAAAAGCATGATAGTATCATTGGTGCTCATATCCCCATCAACACTGATAGCATTGAATGTGGTGTGGGCACATTCAGCAAGAATATCTTTTGCCTGATGGGGAGGCACGCAAGCATCTGTAGTGATAAAACATAACATAGTAGCCAAACTCGGGTTAATCATGCCCGCGCCCTTTGCCATCGCGCCGATACAAAAACTGCCTCCATCTGAAAGTTTGACTTCAAGGGCAATTTCTTTGTGGTATCTATCTGTTGTCATGATAGCTTGAGCAGCTTGAGTGTGCGAGAGAGGAGTTTTTGAAGTGAAATTAATTTTACAAAAAGATTGCATTATTTTTTCTTTTGGTAATCTTACCCCGATCACCCCTGTGCTACACATGATGGGATGTTGGATTTGGGGGAATTTTTCTTTGAGATTTTTGAGAATCTCTATAATATCTTCTACGCCCTGCGCGCCTGTTAAAGCATTGGCATTTTTTGTGTTGATGAGGACAAAGTTAGTGGGATTCTCTTTTACATAAGTTTTGAAATGTTTGATTGGAGCAGCTTGAAATTTATTAGAAGTAAAGAGAGCATGAGCAAGACAGGGGGGATCCATATACAAAAAGCCAATATCCGGCTGAGGTTGGTGAGAATCAAGCCCTTTGAGTCCTGCGCTTATCCCACCGGCACAAAATCCATTTGGACTATCAACACCTCCCTTGATGGGCAAAATTTCAAAAGTTTTCATGTGTCTCCTTATACATAATCAAGTTCTTTGGGTTTTTGTTTTCTGGTAATGAGACGTTTGGTTTCTCTAATCCCATTAGAAGTGCCAATCATAAGAAGTTTAGCTTCACTTGCAATAATAGCATCCCCATCAGGCATAGCCAGATATTTCCCATCTTTTTGAGTAATGCCAATGATAGATACCCTTGTGATTTCTCTAAAATGAGCTTCTTTGAGTTTATGTAACACAAGCCAACTGTATTTAGGGACAATGACTTCTTCTAAGTCCAGGGGAGTATCTTTTTTATAAACAAATCTCTCTAAAATATTTTCCATATCAGGTCTGATAGCCATTGCACTAATTCTTTGAGCCATTAGTTTTGTAGGGGAAACAACCACATCCGATCCCAGTTTTTTTAGTTTTTCTACATCTTCCTCTGTATCCGCGCTAGAGACAATATAGTAGGGTTTGCGGCGAAGTTCTTTTTCGAATAATCGCACCGAAACAATCAAAGCGATATTATCAGAAGAAATTTTTGAAAATGTAACAATTCCCTTAGCGCTTGATAAATGAGTTTTGAGCATACTGATATTGGTATGGGGATCTCCGATGATATAATAAGGGTATTTATGTTTGAGGGCTTCTTTTTCAAAATCAGGGTGATTATCTACGACTACAAATGGGATTTGGGCATCTCGAAACTGCTTGCTAAGCTCAATTGTGTATTCATTGTGATAACAAATAACATAATGGTTTCGCAATCTTGCTATTTTATTGACCATTTTTTTTTCCTTGATAAGTCTTGTTAGGGTTCCATTGTTGATGATACTGATGATAAAAGCAACACTAAAAGTAATGACTCCTGCGCCACTTAACATTAAAAATGCCGTAAAAAGAATGGCTACAGGTCCAAAATCTTTTTCATTCAAAGCACCAAAACCTGTATTGGTGAAAGTATAAGAAGATTGGAAAAATGCTTGAATAAGGGTATAGTTTTCTAAAATAATATAACCCAAAGTCCCCACCAGAATGAAGACTTGAATGAGAACAAGAGGGAGTCTAAAGGGTTTTAATTGCTCGTATAATTCCGGTCTTAAGTCTATATCAGGCTTTGAGTTACTGCCCCAATGAATGATCTTTTTTAATCGTTTAAACAAGGCATTTATGCCCTAACGTTAAGATTTTTTCTTCATTGTTCTAAGCGCAGAAGCGGCTACTTTGATTTTTACAGATGTGCCATCTTCAAGCTTGATACGGATACTTCTTAGATTAGGGAGTGCTCTTTTTTTGTTTTTGTTATTGGCATGGCTTACATTATTTCCTACCATTGGTCCTTTGCCTGTGAAAAAACATCTTCTTGCCATAATACAACCTTGTTTTTAAATATTGAGTCTGTTATTATACAGAAATATTTACAAAACTACCTTAAGCTTTTTTAAATCTTGGTATGTCTCCATAAGCTTATTGGGATTTCAACATGAGAGTGGGCTTTATAAAAGCAAATTCGAGATTCCAATTTGTTTGTTTTCTTTAATAGAAACTCTCAAATTTTGCCAAACAAAATTTAAAAAATAATTTGAATTATTTTCACAATATACCCACAATTGACAGAAAGTATTCAAAAGATATAAGAGTAGAAGAGATAAAAGAAGTTTAAAGTAAATTAGAGAGAAGATTTAAAATCTTCTCTCTAAAAATACCTAAAATATTACAAGTTTGTTAGCCTAAAAAAGTAAGCAATGCTTCTTACTTCACATTTTTGACTTCATAAACCACAGCATAAGCTTGATCGTTGCCATTAAGATCTTGGACAAATTTATCTACAAAGGGTTTGATTTTTAAGAGGTCTTGAGCATTTTTAAAAGGACCTACTAAATAACGTTTTTGTGTTTTGCCCTCGAAGTTTTTGAAGGCATAAGCTCGGTAAGAGAATTGGTTTATTTTCTTAAGGAATGCCTCATTATCTTGAGAGAATACAGCAATTTGGAAATAATACCCACTCTCCGGCTCACAACCTTGGCAATGAGTTTTGTTTGTTTTTAACAAGACAGTTTGCTTATCTTTAAACAAAGCTTTCTCCTCAGCTTGTTGGTTTTGAGTTTCTTTTTTCTCAACCTCTTTGGATTCTTGTTTTTGTTGGAAGTTTTCAGGAGAATTACTTCCTTTTTGGTCAATATAATAAACCCTTCCTTCATCAGGAGTGCCTAAGTTTCTAGAAGAGTTGAAGTCAGCTACAGCCTTACTCTTAGATCCAAAATTCCATCTCACGCCTATATTGATGTTATAGTCAAAATTATAAACCCCTAAGAAACTTCTGGAAACATCTGCATATACTTTCCAATCATCATTGATTTTTACATTAGTGCCCAAAGATAGGTTAAGCTTATTATTCATTGGGGTAGATTGTGTAAAGGCTACAGGAGTTCCTTCAGAAGTATCCATTAAATGAGTAGTTCCTCCGGTATTGATTTCATTGATATAAGAGAGACCCAAACGCACATCTGCAATAAGTCCGCTTGTAGTTTGGAAACGTTTGCCAATCACCCCGCCCACTCTGGAGATAAAGGCATTATCCCCATCAGATTTAGCCAAAGCTTGTTCTTCATTAACCATCGCATTAAAGGAAGTCCCACCAATATAGCCATAGATAAGCTCTAATTGAGGTTCAACATAATAACCTCGACTCCAAGGGTTTGCTTGTAGTTTCATAATATCAAAGAATTTATCCAGATTGTAGCGATACCCCACTTCGCCTCCCAAAAGGAAAGCATTAGAATATACTTGAGATTTCTCACTCTTAGCTTGTTGGGTAGAGACATTGAGGTTATTGCCAATATTGAGGTATTTTGTAATCGCATCGACATAAAAACCATTATCCATGATATAGGTATTATAGATCCCTATACCCAGATTTCTTCCTGTGAGATGATAACCGTTTCCTTTAGAGGAAAGCATGGTTGCATCGGCGCTGACCCCTACATAATTCACCCCACCTGAGACATCAAATTTATAGTCATAGCCGGCTTGGAGAGTGGTATAGAAGTCTTTGTTGTTAGAAGTATCTGATCCCATTCCATTGATGACTCTAGCCCATACTCCTTGTGTAGCATCAATCCCCCGAAGTTCTCCCATTCTAAGGTTGAGATTATTAGTTTCAATCCTAAAGGCTCGGTAGAAAGAACCCAAAGAGTTTTCCAAAGGCGACATAGCTTGTTCTTTGGTTGCATCACTTACTCCTTGGGTGAAGCCTACCAAATTAAAGTTTGTAGCCTTAACATTAGCAGAAGTATCTGTTGGCGTTGTATCTGTGCCGGAAGAGCTGCTGCTTCCATCAGAATCTGCTCCCAAAACCAGTGCCCCACTTACAGGAGATGGAGAGGATTCGCTTGGAGTAGAACTTCCACTTCCCTCAGTAGGGGCAGTAGAAGTATCTGTTGATGGGACACTTGGGGTATCCTTAATGGTTTGAGTCTGAAGGATTGGGGTATAAGTGGTGAAGCCTTTTGTATAGCTAACTCCTGAGAAAGCATTCCCATTGGCTGCTCCTGCTACAGAGACTAAAGTAATAGGATTAGCCACGCTGTTGCCTCCTTGAGTATAGACTTGCAAGTAGTTATTTTTACTCTCATCACTCAAAGTTTTGATTTGAAGTTTATCGCTTTTTCCGGCTTGAGTATCGACATTCAAACGAATGAGGGCATTTTGGGCATCAAAATGTCCAACCTCAAGAGTATGGTAAGCCTCAGCAGCAGAAGAGGGAACATTTTCCAAAGTTGTTGCACCCAAAATGGCTGCTGAGTCAGGATTTTGTGCCCCATCCCCTCTCAAATCCAAGATACTATAGGCATTTCCTAAACTACCACTCAAGAGAGCTTGTTGGTTATGAGGATCAAAGGAAGTATTAAGCACACTCAAATTCTCTACTTTGGAATCTTTTTGCACTATCCATGATGCTCTCTTAGAAGCATCATCGCTACTTCCAAATACATAATTATTGTTTGTCGTTTTAGCAGCAATAGAATTGCTTGCATCTGTGCTATCAGTTGTGGCGGCAACATTGTAGTCTTGGATAGAACCTACCAAAGAAACATTTCCATCAAATCCATCTACTTCACCTAACCCGGTAGCATCTTTTGAGGCTTGTGAAGTCAAATCAATATTGGCTACAACAGGTTGAGATTTGCCCTCATAAGCAGAAAAATCATAAATAGAGTTTTCATTTTTATTGACAATGTCCACTCTAGATCCTACGCCGATTCTGGCATTTAATTTGCCGGAAGTATTTAAGAGCGCTTTTTCTCCTTGTTTTTCTCCAACTATGAGGATACCTTGAGTGTCATTGATACCCAGATTGATAGTTTGATCTTTGGCATTGGTAGCGTCTTTGGCATCTACAAGATTACCTTTAATAATACTATCCCCTCCAATAGTGAAAGTCCCTGCATTGGTTTGTTTGCCTTGAGGACTTGGAGTATTTGGAGTGCTTGTGCCGGAAGATGGTGGTGTAGCAAGTTCATCAGCAGCTCTGAGGGCACTCGCTATGATAGCCCCTGAATTTGAAACTCCCTCCGAAGGCACAGCGCTATCACCCTCAGATACTGCCGGAACACCGGGAGATGAGGGTGGCGTATCAACAACCGGTTGTGTTGGTGCAGGAGTGCCGGGGGCAGGAGACTCATTCCCTCCATTGAAGAGATTATTAAGAGTCTGTGTATCCAAAACCCCTACATTATCAAAGCTATAGCTTGAATCTTTATCCCCGCCACTGATAATAGTAGGGCTATTAGCAGAATCTGAGAGATTAGACATCTCTTCTTTTAAGAAACTATTGCTTCCTTCAAAGATGATTTCTTTGGTAGCGCTCCCTTTGATGCTTCCTCTGAGATGGTGAGTATCATCAAAGCTAAGTTTCAAATGTAAATCAGAAGTTACCACAGCAGGATCAGAACTGCTGACTTCTTTGTTTTGGACAATATCTCCAAGAACAGTTGTATCTCTTAACCCAATGGTTCCATCAGTTAGTTGGATAATTTTTTTATTGACATCTGCTGTACTGGCAGTGTAATTTTTTAGGTTGATAGCTTTTGAGAGAGCATCTGAGAATACAAGAGTAGAGCCAGATCCGTCTGAAGTACTTACAGGACTTCCCAGATTTTTAAAGGTATAGCTGGAATCTTTAGAATAAGTGTCTTCATCAATATGTCCTGTCATTTTATAGATAGGATTCTCAGCAGTTGAGTTTGCTTTGACAGTAGAACCTCCAAAATCAAAAACAATAGTTTGAGAACCTTGTTTGGCTTTGTAAATATTTACAGCTGCTTTAGAGTCTGCAGGGAGGGCATCAAAATCCAAAGTCCAGTCATGGATACCATTTTCAATAATCCCTATCAAATAAGTATTGCCATAAATACCCAAAGAACCGTTGATGATGCGATTACCATCTTTGGTTAAAGCCGATGTATCTAATTCTCCAAAATCGACGAAATTATACTTATTGTCCTTATTATCATCATGGATATAAAAACCACTGCTTGTATTGGTGGTATATGTCCAAGTGCTCGCATCATCAGGGTTATACCCTTCTTTGGAAGCATCTAATGTGGTAGCCAAACTAAGAGAGTCTTTGCCGATGAAATTCAAAGTCAAAGCCTTATTAGTATAGCCTACTGCTTGATTGAGGGCATGGACAGAACTTAAGTCTATGGTTGCTTGGTTTCCTAAAGAATCTTTTAAATTGTTTAGAATGGAGTTTTGAATGAAACTCATCCCGTTTGCGCTTAATTTAGGAATTGTTGTGTCTGCAGAAGCGTTGGAATCATTAAGGAAAATACCGTTAAAAGTGAGGTTTGCTCCACCAAATTGAGATTTGTCAGCGTTCTCATAAGTACTTCCGGAAGCAGGGGTAGGATTATTGTTCCCCGCGCTTAAAGTATTGGTAACCCCGGTTTTGTCTTCTAAGGCAGAATCAAAGGTAGCATTCACAGAAGTGATTTTACCCTGAAAGCCTTTGAACATATCAAAATTCAAAACAGCCCCATCAGGAGTTGCTACAGGAGTAGAACTGTCAGAAACAGTCTCACTTCCTGAATCTTCTGAGACAGCAGGAGCTTTGAAAGTCCCGCTTCCATCTATGAAGATGGCAGATCCTGTACTCCCTCCAATGATTTTGGCATCAGATGCCAGGGCATTTTTGCCATAGAAAGAGAAGTTTGCATTTACAAACGCAGAATAATCATACGTAACCGAATTTGAAGTTGATTGGGTTCCTAAAGTAATGGTGCCTCCTAAACTTGATTTGGCGATTTCAAGGTTAGCATTCCCCAGATTAGTATAATTACTAGAACCTAATTTGTTGGTGTTTGTATAATATTTGAGGTTATTTGCTTGTCTGTTATCCAAATCTCTTTGGTCAAAAACAGCTGTAATATTCATCTCGGATTGTGTCCCACCCTTATTCGCTTGAATTACTTTCCCACTGCTATCAATAATTCCGGAATTGAGAGCTTGGACATTGGTTGTGTCTAAGCTTGAACCCAAAAGAGTATAATTGAAATGAACTTGACCACCACTTCCATCAGCATTCCCTCCATTATCTCCCATAAATACACTATCAGAAGCTTTAAAGGCGCTATCTCCTGAGCCTATAGTGGCTTTGAGGGCATCTCCCATGTTGATAAGGTTAATCGCTGCTTTTGTCCCATTATTATTGGTGGTGAGTTTGAGATGGGCATCTTTTGTTGCAGGGATTAGAGATTGATCCCCGATGAAAGTAAAGCTGTTATTCCCACCTCTGAGATGCACAAGTCCATCTAATTTCAAGCCGGAAGTTTCAATATAATCATCAAGCCCTTTTTGGACAACTTCATCATTCCCTTGTGCATTTTTTTGAGTGTAGTCGGAATCAGTAATCAAAGAACCATCTTTGGTTTTTAAAAGAGAATCTTTCTGACCCTCAGAGGCTTTGGCAAAAACAAGATTGACTTGAATATTTTTATTAGAATCAAGCGTATTGGTGATCTCTACGTTTGTACCTTTGATGGTATAACTTCCTTGAACCTGCCAGCCATTAGTACCTCCTATTTGAGTAAAAGCTGCAGTTGCTCCTGTGTTTATCATAGTGTAATCTACTTTTGTCCCCCCTGCAAGAGTGAAAGTAGTCTTGCCATCATCGCTTACGACTCCATCTTGGAGTTTATAGCTATTTGAACGCAAAGATCCTAAACCTATGAAACTCAAACTTGAATTAGCAGCGAGTTGTCCTATAACATTTCCTTGATAATAACTACTATGATCTGTATCGGTAGTATCAAAGCTAAGATTGGCTTTGAGCGAGCCCATTTTGTTGCTAATATTTGTATAGAGATTTCCAATAAGTGTAGTGCCACTCGAACTCAAGGTAGAAACTGCAGAAGTATCCGCGCTGCCATCAGATTTTTTGCCAAAAGCAAACTTGCCTCCGGTTGGATAGGTCAAATTGCTTGTAGAAGCATCTTTGGTTATTGTCCATGTAGCAGCTGTGGGATCTGTATTGGAGCTGGAGATTTTGACAACTCCACCATTTTTGAAAGACAACTTACTCACTCCGGTCCCAATAATGATATTAGGAGCATCCTCAGCAGAAGAAATAGGAGTATAAGTATTTGTGTTGGTCTCATTGGTAGAATCTTGAGTATAATCAATATTAATATTTACTTCCCCATCCAACGATCCTAAAACAGCCTTTTTGTCCAGAGATCCCAAAAGATTAAACTTAGCTGTAATATCTCCGCTACCTTCTGAACCTCCTTTGGAGAGATAAACTCCTCCAACTCCCAAAGAACTGACATCTAAGATCCCACCTTCATAAATATTGTCGGCAGTAGGATCAAAAACTACATGCCCTACAGAACTACTGTCATTTGTACCGCCTTGGGCGATTAAATGGATAGTTTTGCCGCTATCTACCTTGAGAGTTAAGGGAGCTGTAGGATCGTTTGGATTGAGTGCGCCTGCTCCATAAAGTTCTAAATTCAAATTCCCTTGCGTATCAATATTAGAAGCGCTTAGGGTAGATTTATCCAGTGTAATGGAGCTTTCATCGCCACTCAAATGACTCACCATCGCACGTTCACCATCTTTTCGATTATCAAAGACGAAACTCAAGTCATATTTTGACCCAATCGATTCATAGCCTCCTCCTGTTTTTGAGGAAGCTTCAATAGAAGTGCCGCTAAACTTAAAGGTAGTATTTTTATCTAAAGTTTGAGAAACTTCACTCCCGTTGATAGTAACCTTTTGGTCCGCGTTAGGGGCTCTGAGGTGTATCCCTGCATGCTGTAGGGTAGCAAAGACCCCATCATTAGAAGAGCTGCCTTCTTGCCAAATCACACTAGTGTGATTAGTATTAATACTTTGAGGAGTCGCTTCAGCAGATCCTTGCGCATAGTCTTGAATATTTAAAAAAGTAAAAACAGAGTCTTTGCTTCCTGTAATGTAGTAATTCTTATCTGCTGCAGAAGTGTTGATGATCTTATCTGTTTTTGTGTTGCCTGTGAAGTTAAAAGTAATGTCTTTAACATGAGTTTCACTATTAGCTAAAATCAAATTCCCATTGAGACCTTGGAAGCCTTTGACAGCACTTGGAACATTAGGATTAGGGGTGAAATCCAAGAAAAGCTGATCATTAGAAATATCTCCTTTGACCAAAGTTTTATCTAAGATAATTTTAGCTTTTGTGTTATTGATTTGATCCGAACTGAGGTAACCTGCATTTTTGAAGCTAAAGACAGAATCACTGTTGGTAGTGGTGATAGTCCCGCTATAGAGCTGATTGCTTAGTTCAGGATAAGGGTAATCCCCTACAAAATTAAGTTTCCAAGTAGGCGTAGATTCTCCTGCTGTGCTTGAATCAGCGATATTAAAATTAAAATTGGCATGCCCGCTGCTATCTGTTGTGCCTCCCCATGCCCAAGCATTGTCTTTATCTAAAGTTGCACTCACAGTGAGCTTAGAATTAAGAGATAAAGATTTGCTAACAGAAACACTCTCTCCTTCTGTTGTGCTTGTAGAAGTGGGAGCGATCCCTGTTTGCCCATAGAGATTAAGTTTATTTCCATCTTTAGCAGTCCTGGAGAGATTGGCTGTATTTAAAATACCTCCATCGACTACATTGATAGTAGCACCGGCAAGATTGGCATCAAGCTTGGTTTGTTTGGAAGTATCGGTAGTTTCTCCAAAACCTTGTGCATCTTTGCCTATAAAAGTATAAGTAGTAGCTGTAGTCGTAGCCAGAGTGCCATAAAAAGACCCTCCATTACTTACTTTAGTATAATCATACCCATCAATATTGTTGAGATTATAAGGATTTGCACGAGATTGCCCGGAGTTTTCGGGCTCAGATGAAGTCGAAGGCATATTAGCGCTTCTAAAAGCAAGGATATTATCCAGAGACTTGGTAGTATCAGCTACTACATTATCATTGCTATCAAGTTTTACCCCACTGACTCCTAAAGTTTGGATTTTGAGATTAGTATTATTCTCATTTTTCCCACTCAAGGCAACTCCATCTAAGAAAAGATGCCCTTTGATTTTAGAGAGTTGGACATCTTTGTTTATATTTAAGCTTACCCCACCCCCAAAGGTATAGTTTGAGTTGTTACTCCCTCCGATGATTTTAGCACTGCTTCCAAAAGAATCTTTACCATAAAAAGAAAGGTTTGCAGTTACAAAATTGGAAGCATCTACAGTTTCAGTAGTGCCTATTTGGGTATTGCCAGAATTAAATTGCTTTTTGGTAGAGTTTAGTCCCAGACTTAATGTGCCTTGAAGACCGGATTGTCCAATCTCCAAATTTGTATTGCCCATTACAGCAGCATTGGTATAGTATTTGGCATTTTGTGATCTTTCTTGGAGAGATCTGGTATCAAAAGAAGCGTTGAAGACAACACTTACTTGAGAAGAAAGGTTTGGTTGGGTAGTAACCAAAGGAGCTAAGACATTGACATTTTTTAGATTTGTCCCTTTGATATTGTAGGTGATAGTAGTATCTCCACTCCCCCCTCCATTGGCTATTTGGAAAAGTTCATCCGATAAGCTGACAGCCGGAGTAGTCACTCCTCCGGAGACGCTTGAGGGTGTAATTTCTTTTTGGAGAGCATCTTTCATATTGATAAGGTTGATAGTAGCGTTATTCCCTCCATTTAAAGTCGCAAAAGGTATGTTTTTTGTCACATCATAAGAAGTATCCCCGATAAAAGTAAATTCATGATTCCCCCCTCTGAGGACAATAGAACTGCTTGATTGAGTGAGGGTAGATGCTTGGATGTAGTCATTGATTTCTTTAGTCACAGTATTCCCATCGTTGGCATAAGTGTCAGATGTGATCAAAGAGCCGTCTTGGGTTTTTAAGAGATCTTGATTCTCTGAGCTTGCATTTGCAAATGTCCAATGAAGATTAGCTAACGTACTTGAAGAAAATCCATTCTTAGATAATTTCAGATTTGTCCCTCTGATATTGTAATTCCCATTAGCAAACCAACCGGATGTGCTTGCATTTTGAGGGAGATCCACATTAGCACCTGTGTTGTTTAAGGTGATATTGAGAGAATCACTCCCTTGAGTATTGAGAGTTACCCAGCCATCATCACTTGCTTTCCCATTTTCGATTTTGTAGTCATTGGATCGGATCGAACCTAAACCGGTGAAACTCAAACTGGAACCGTTTTTGAGTCCATCAATTTGAGAGCCTTGATAATAATGAGCATCACCGGCATTGGTGGTATCAAAGCTTAGATTCACGCTCAAATTACCTCTTTTGGAGCTATAACTTCCAAAAATATCTCCAATAATCGTGGTATTGTTAGAAACAAGATTGGAATCATTTGAGAGAGTCAAAGATTGGGTTAGCCCTTGGAGTTTCAAGATGCCTCCGGGATTGTTGAGAGTAAGCTTGTTATTAGCAATGGTAGAGTTGGCAAACACAATGGTAGCAGGGAGTAAATGTATGCTGTCACTTGGTTTGAGAGAACCGTTATAGGATCGCACAATAAGGCTATCCCCAGGATTATAGATAGCATTGGGATTAAGAGTAATGTCAATCTTGCCGGAACTTCCCGTGGAGAGCTTGCCATAGAATTTGCCATTGGTTGCAACAGAGCTGCCTTTGTCATCTTCAAGATTCACATCTCCGAAAATAGCAGTGATATTGCCGGTAAAATCACCAATAATATTAGAACCCTTAGCCATTAAAGAAGAGGAAGTATTTGGAGTGGAAGCATCCGTGATATTAAAAACATCATTCCCTGTATGATAAAAATGAAGATTGCTTGCTCCTGAGCCCAGCTTGATACTCAAAGGCGTGGGGTTACCATCAACCAGAGTAGTGTCGGGTTTATGGGCATTGATCCCAAAAAAAGTAATTTGCTGAGCATAAGGATTTTCACTCAAATCAATCTCATTGCCCATAAAAGAAGATTTGGCAATATTAGGGTAGGCTTCAGAGAATCCAAAAGATGTATTTAAGGGGATTTTCACATCATCTCCAAAGAAAACTAAGTCCAGAGCATAATCTTTTTCTTTGAGATTGCCTTTAAAATCAGAACCTGCCAGAGTGAAAGAAGATCCTTTGACAAGCCCAGCTTTGTCTGCATTATCCACTTCATCCCATTTTTCGAGAGCCTTAGAGGGATCTTGAGAATCTTTGGGAGATTGCTCATTGAAGCCAAATACCCCGGCACTTGCTAAAGCCCCAAGGAAAGAGAGAGAATCCGGTTTAGGATTGATAGTGGAGGGTATGCTGGTGGAAACATTAGTATTTATCCCTTGAAGGTTTAAGATTTTATAGCTATTTTTAGAGGGATCCGCAGTGTTTCCTCCCAAAAGAGATCCTGAAAATTTCACTTTGGAAGTATTGTCTGTAAAGTTGAAGCTAATATCATGAGTACCTTGCCCTACAAAAGCCAATCCATTTGGATTAGCCACATCTCCTGAATAATCCAAGCTCAATGTAACATCAGGGTGAGTATCACTCCCTCCTTCTGTAGCTGCTTTGACGGTCTTGCCAATAATCCCATTGAGGTAAGTTTTGTTAAGGGTAATGGTGCCTTGAGCTCTGTAGAGTTGTTCAAATAAAATCACCCCCGCATTATAGAAGCTATAAGTAGAATCTTGCGTACCTCCCAAGATAGTGCCTGTATAACCTTGCTCTGCTTTTTTAATATCAAAAGTGCCCGGAGTGAAGATAAAAGAAATATGTTTGATAACATTGTCATTTTCTGATCCAATATCTCCATCAGAACTCTTTCCTTGGATATAACCATCTGTATAGCCTTTAGAAGCATCATTGGTATCTGCTAAGGTGTGAGTTTTGTCTTTTTGAGTCAGGGTAGAAAACTCAAGCGTGTTTGGATCATAAGCGCCGGCAAGATCAGTGTTTGAAGAACCGTTAGTTTTAGAAGATCCATCTGCCTTCAGATTGGGGATGAGGATGATATTCCCATCGGCATCTTTTTGTATATCGCCTTGTTCATTTCTGGCAAAACCGGCATTTCCAAAATCAGCACTCAAGGAACTAAAGGTATTCGCACTCACGGCTCCTTTATTATCAGCAGTAGTTGCGATACCCAAAATTGAGCCTTGTTCTCCCTTTTTGTTGAGTACTACAGAAGTATTTGAAATCTCCAGATTGCCTTTAGGGTTAGCTAGCGTGATCCCGGTATGAGAACTCAAAGAACTCAAAATATCATGAGTAGAGTTAGAGGTATCACTGAGATCAAGCTTACCGGCATTCACAAAGGCATAATGAGATTTAGCATTTCCTCCCTTGATGGTAACGTTTTGTTTATTGAGTACAGAACCATCCTCCTTGGTGGGATCGATCCCATCAAAGATAAATGTAAGATTATTTGAAGTATTCGCAGCATCTGCGTTAATGTTAGAGAGAGATCCATACACAGCCGGAGACTCTGAGCTTGTTGAAGAGCTTCCCCCATTCCCTACCATCACAATAGGCATTCCCCAATTAAGTGGAGGTGGGGTTGTTTGCGTGTTTGATGCAGTAGTATCTGATGGGGTATTTGCGCTTGGGGTTGTTGGGGATAAATCAGTGGTAGAATCTGTGATAGTAGATCCTACAGAAGTAGGGGTAAAGGTAACATTTTTGGCATCTCTGAGATCAAAGATAGCTGAAATAGATTTGCCCTTAAAAGCAGTATCTGCGCTATCACTCCCGCCACTAGAGTTTTTGCCTCCTCCAATAGATCCGATCTTTTTACCCAAGGTATTGCCCAAATCAATACTGGAAACAGGATTAGTATTGGTAATATTTCCAACATTAGCGCGATTAGCAATAATATTTACTTGTCCTTTAAAATTAATATTGCCTATATCCAAGCCTGTGCTATTGGAATTATCAATCTTCAAAAAAGCTTGGGCATTACCTGAAGCTGAAGTAATATTCCCCACACTGCTTTGAGTGAGGTTTACCTTAGCCAGGGTTTGAGATAAATTCAAATCCTTGAGGGCAGAATTTTTT